>JAOZOL010000595.1 GCA_029933295.1 Desulfobacterales bacterium
CCCTAACCATCTTATTTAACAGGTAAAATATGTCAGCCTCCTTTTATCCTGTCTGTTCCTTTCTTTTTTTTAAAGCAAGCGCCTCTTTTAATCCTTTTTCCCGGATAACTTTGATTTTCAGCCCCAGTTCCGTAAGCTTGAAAAAACGTTTGCCGTATTTTTTCAGCATTTTTTTATTAATTTCAAAGCCCAGACCCGGCCGTGTGAACGGCTGGAGCTGGCCGTTTTCATCCGGCAGGATCGGGGCAATGATACCGTCCCGGAATTCAGGTATCCATGACGGTTCTTCCAGAGGATATTCAAGCGGGTGATTATCCCGTGGGTCGACCAGGGCCATGTTCCAGTTAATATAGAATCCGATGCCGTTGCTCCAGGTATGGGGGCTGAACTCCCGGTCTGTTTCAATGCATTTATCAATCACCTGTTTGACCTGGGCAATGCCGCCGGCAAAGGTGGCGTCCGGCTGATAAATATCAAAACAGTCTTTTTCAAACATAATTTTGAGTTCATCCCATCCGTAATTAAGCTCTGCGCCGGCAATTTTAACCAATGACGCTTTTTTTAATGCCGCGTTACCGTCATAATCACGACAATCTAAGGGTTCTTCGAGCCACTTGATACCGTTATCATGGCAGGCAGCGGCAAACTGGGTGGCCCGGTTAAGATCCCAGTTCGGCACCCGATCCACAATGGAGACCTGCCAGCCCTGATTGACATCCACACCAAGGTTCAGTTTATTTGCCACGCCTTTGCTGATCACCTCAATATGGCGGATATCTTTTTTTAATGTGTCATTTTTAACCCGTATTTTGGCGGTTTTATACCCCCGTTCCCTTAATGCAAGCAGTTCATCCACCCGTTTTTCCGGTTCATGCATTTCACCGGTTGACAGATACACATCAATGGGACGTGCCCTGCCGCCTAAAAGTTCATATACCGGTTTATTTTCCTTTTTACCGATAATGTCCCAGCAGGCCGCTTCTATCCAGAAGTTTCGCCACCCTAAAAAACCGGCCTGCTTGAGCAGACTCTGTATCCGGTCAATATCCGTGGGATCAGCGCCGATAATATATCCGCCCATAAGATCACCCAGGCCCTCTCTTTCTTTGCCCATGCATATACCGGCGGAATATCCGGTGATCCCTTCATCTGTAATCAGTTTGATTAAAGTAAACCGGTTGTGGGTCTGGGGATATCCCGGAATCCAGGACGGCCAGAAAGTTTTTTTTAACGGAATGGAGACATGATAGAGTTCAATGGCTTTGATTTTCATATTTTTTCCCCTTTGTTTTAAATACTATTACCTGAATTTTCCACGAGCCCTTAGGGTGAAAATTTAAATATTACCTGAATTTTGCATGAAAATTGATAAGAACTTTTTTATCAATTGAAAAT
>JAOZOL010000181.1 GCA_029933295.1 Desulfobacterales bacterium
TTTGGAAGGATATATTCTAAATAACGCGGACAAGGTCTGCGATCGTAATTTTTTCCACAACCGCTGCACCAATTTTGGAAAGCAGCACAAAATGGATGCCATCGCCTTCACGTTTTTTATCCCGCTCCATGGCGTCAATAATTTTTTCAATACCCATATCTGCTTTAATCGGAAGATTGAACCGGGATAAAAGATCTCTGATCCGATCAACATCATTTTCAGTTATCATTCCTCTGGTGCCTGACAGCTGAGCGGCCACCATCATTCCGATACTCACGGCTTCGCCATGGGGAAGGCCGATCGTTTTTTCAACCGCATGACCGAATGTATGGCCAAAATTCAACTTTCGCCGCTCCCCTTTTTCGGTTTCATCCCGATTGACTATATCTGCTTTAATTGCCACGGATTTGTATATCACCTGTTCGAGGACTTCCGGATTCAAGGAAAGTGCGTTTTGGGCTTCTCTTTCCAATAAGGCAAAATAATCAGGATCTGCAATTGCGGCATGTTTAACAATTTCGGCAAAACCACTGATAAGATCTTTTTGGGGAAGGGTTTTTAAAACGCCCGGATCGCAAATCACAAATTCCGGCTGATTAAACACGCCGACCATGTTTTTATATCCCATAAAATTGACCCCGGTTTTGCCCCCCACACTGGCGTCAACCTGGGCAAGCAGCGTGGTGGGGACGTATCCAAACCGAACTCCCCGTAAATACGTGGATGCGACAAACCCTGTAATATCGCAGACAATACCGCCTCCTATGCCGACAAGAAAACCCGACCGGTCAGTGTCAAGTGAAATAAGCTGCTGATAAATTTGGGCCACTGTTTCAAGTGTTTTGATACCTTCACCGGTGCCAATCCGGATCACATGGGCGTTGGGGAAATCTTTTTCATAAAAACCGGCAACATTATCATCTGTTATGATGACCACCTGTTTTTGGTGTAAATACGACGCAAGGTTCTCCAGTCTTTCCCCGACAAATATATTCGAATGCCTGGTTTTTCCTTGTATTTCAATTTGTTGCAAAATATACCCTTATTTGATTTCAAACAGATTGTTTATTCAATATCCTTTTTGTATTCAACCTTATGCGGCTAATGCTATTTCTGCGTTAATCTTATCCCAGGGAACGTAGATTCTTTTTGTTGCGTCTTGATGTATTAATCCCGCTTTTTTGAGCAACTGCACATCCTGATAAACATTTTTATAGTCCCGCTTTAATAATCTGCTCAACTCTCGAATAATAGATACCCCATGGGCATGTAAAACCTTTAACAAAGCTATTCTGCGTTTTGATAAAACCTGAAAAAAAGTCAAGGCATCTAAAAAATATAACCGTTCTTCGGGCACCTCTATTTCATCTTTTTCAGCTCTATGCCAGGCATCAATAAACTCTTGGTTAACCTGCTCCTCATTAGCAAGTCCCATTTTTATATTTTTATTTCGTTCTATCATTTTGGCCTCCTAAACCTATCGATATCCTTCTGAAAATCTTCCACCAATTTTTTTTACACTCAATAATCCTTTAATATTTTTTCAATGGCCCGAATCTGACGGCACAACAACTCAAATTGTTCCGGGTACAGGGATTGCACACCATCACTCATGGCTTTTTCAGGTTCATTGTGAACTTCAATCATAATACCGTTTGCACTGACAGCGGCGGCCGATCGGGCAAGGGGAATAACCTGATCACGGAATCCAGCAGCATGGCTTGGATCCACGATAATCGGCAAATGGCTTTCCCGCTGGACCACCGGAACCGCTGAAAGATCCAAGGTATTCCTGCTGTGACGGACAAAGGTGCGGACCCCCCGTTCACACAAAATTACATTTGAGTTCCCTTCGGCCATGATATATTCGGCAGCCATCAACCATTCATCGACGGTTGCGGACATTCCCCGCTTGAGAAACACCGGTTTTTCTGCTTGCCCGGCCCGGCGAAGCAGGCTGAAATTCTGCATATTCCGGGTGCCGATCTGAATCACATCCGCATATTCCTCCACCATATCAAAACAGGCAAGATCCATCACCTCGGTCACAACAGGCAGGTCAAATTCTTCACGAACCTTTGCAAGAATCTTCAAGCCCTCTTCACCGAGACCCTGAAAGGAATATGGGGATGTCCGGGGCTTAAAAGCCCCCCCTCGAAACATATCGCCTCCTGCTTCTTTCACGCTCTTAGCTATTGTCATGGCCTGAATTTCACTCTCAACCGCACACGGGCCGGCAATGATTACCATGCGGCCGTTGCCAATCGTCACATTGCCGACCTGAATCCGGGTCCCTTCCGGCCTGGTTTCGCGGCTTACCAGTTTATAAGGGCGGGTGACGGGTATGGCCTGTTTGACCCCCGGCAATTCCTGAAACCAGGTTTCATCCAAGGCCTGTTTATTAAACAGGATTGCAATGGAAACCCGATCACCTCCGGGAATCGGACGCGCCTTGCAATCTCTTGCCTCAACGGCCTTTATTACATCCTCCACCTGCTTTTGACTGGCGTCCTGGCGCATTACGATCAGCATAAGTAAAAACCCCCTTTAATTTAAAACGATCATATACGTTATTTTGGCAAAAAAAAACCGCAGGGTCCTTTAAGGCGTCCTGCGGTCATAAATTTTATCATGTTTTGCTGCCAACTCATATTGGCACCGGCCGAAGGATACACCACAGCTTAATGTCCATTTGCCACCAGCGCCAGTAATAATTTTTTAATCTATTGGTATTCATCCAGTGAACCTAAATCAATTGACAGATTACAGAGTTTAAAAAAACATTGAAATTATATCTATATTAAAAAAATTGATATGTCAATCCGCAAAAACATTTGCACCAGAATGGACGCATTTGGAACTAAATCAGGTAAAAATCCCGTAAAAACACCCTAATATCTCTACATTGTTTCCTTGACACAAATGGGCTTTTGATAATAATTTATAAAAAAATATCTTCTTATTCTGCTGATAAATGACATTCACGTTGAGGGAGGAAATAAATGCCGGCAAAAAGCACGATTGATCTGAATTTGTTTTTAAAAAATCCAAAGGTCCAAAGTGTTACGACATCCAACACGTCTGATTTACAAGAGCGTTTAAAATTTAAACCGCCAGTCTGCGAAGTCTTTAACCACCCATACACCCGTCTGGAAAATGCCCCTCAATATGAATTCCAGATTCATCCGGCTGCCAAAGAGCAACTGCCCAATATTATCAATAACCCTGTTGAAAAAATTATTGGCCTTGATTCAGGCGATGATGATCACAAAAACACCTATCAACAGCAAAAAAATATTGGAATTGTTTTTTCCGGGGGGCCGGCACCCGGCGGCCATAATGTTATTGCCGGTCTCTATGACGCCATGAAAAAAGCGAATCCTGACAACCGATTATTCGGTTTTATTTTAGGACCCGAAGGGATTCTTGAAAGTGACATCATTGAACTCAATCAGGATATTATAGACGCCCACCGCAACCTTGGCGGCTTTTCCATGATAAAAACCGGGAGGACAAAAATTGATTCAACCGATAAAATGAACATGGCCCGGGAAAACTGCAAAAAACTAAACATTGATGCCCTTGTCATTGTCGGTGGAGATGACTCCAATACCAATGCGGCGTTTCTTGCACAGGAACTTTATGGAGATGGCATTCAGGTCATAGGTGTACCTAAAACCATTGACGGGGATATTCAGGTTAAAGATAAAAATGGTGCTGTATTATGCGCCATGTCGTTTGGATTTCATACGGCTGCGAGGGCGTTTGCCCAAAACATCAGCAATCTGTGTTCAGACAGCAGCTCGGACGTCAAATACTGGCATATTTGTAAAGTCATGGGCCGGGTGGCCAGCCATCTGGGAATGGAAGTCGCACTACAGGTTCACCCGAATATGTGTCTGATCGGGGAAGAACTTGCTGATTATATTGATGTAAAACGAATTGAAAAAGCCAAAGCAGAAAAAACAACGGATTATACCGCTTATGGCATGACCCTGAGGCACCTATCAAGGGTTATCTGCAATGCCATCGTACGCCGAGCAGAGGTCGGCAAAAATTACGGTGTCATTGTCATACCAGAGGGAATTCTGGAGTTTATTAATGAAATTCAAGTATTTATAATAAAATTAAATACCATTATCGCCGAATACAATCAAACCCATGACACGGATTTTCACGCTGATTTTGTGACCCTTGATGACAAATTAGATTATCTGCGTCGTCTGGCGAGGTTTTCCCGTGAGGATACCAATTTATCGGTCTGGAATACCAGGGATGATGACCTGTTTAACGACATTCCCGCCTTTTTTCAGGAGGGTCTGCTCATCGAACGGGACAGCCACGGAAATTTTCAGTTTTCCCAGGTTGAAACAGAAAAAGTCATTTTGGGGCTGGTTCAGGATTACCTGAAAATCAGACAGGAGCAGGGAAGGTACAAAATCGGCATCAAGCCGGAATGGTATCACAAAACCCTGAAAAAGGAAGGGCTTGATCCTGACTATTACGGTCCTGTTCTGTTTAAAAATTATAATACAAACGACCCGTTTCTCCTGGCCAGAGATTCACTTGTTTCAAAAAAAACATTAAATCAGGAACTGGTCAAAAAACAAGTTATCGGTAAAAACGACGGCATCCCGCCCGTCATTCAAAGAGTGTTTAAGGCAACGGTCCCCAAATTTAAAACCCAGATTCATTTTTACGGGTATGACGGACGTGGAAATGATCCAACCTGGTTTGACTGCACTTATACCTACAACCTGGGGCTGACTGTTTTCTCTTTAATTGCCAACAATGCCACCGGCCAGATGGCGGCAATTAAAAACCTTGAAAAAAATCTATCCGACTGGGAACCCATTGGTATCCCCATTGCACCCCTCATGCATCTTGAGGAAAGAAAAGGAAAGCTGGCCCTGGTTCTTGAACGAACCATTGTGGACATTGAATCCCCGGCTTTTAAGGTGGTAAAAGCCATGCGTGAAAAATGGCTGGCAGCTGTTCCGGGCCCCGATCAGTATCGACGCCCCGGCCCCATCCGGTTTTCCGGCAACAGCGTCGACAGCAAGCCCCTGGCACTGACGTTGAACAATCTGGGAAGAAAAACTGAGGATTGAGGATTGGAGATTGGTGGCTGAGGGCAAGTGTATGCATTCCCACGCTGGAGCGTGGGAACGAGAGAAAAATAAAA
Organism: Desulfobacterales bacterium; assembly: GCA_029933295.1. Taxonomy (GTDB): domain Bacteria; phylum Desulfobacterota; class Desulfobacteria; order Desulfobacterales; family Desulfosalsimonadaceae; genus JAOZOL01. Next base: position 5,186 of record JAOZOL010000181.1, read on the forward strand.
AACGCCCATCTGTCTGTGATAAACAAATGGGCGTTGGCTTTTTTAGGATTATATTTTCAATAAATTACTCAACTTTCTGACTTGATGCTATCTCTTGATATACTGAGCAAAACGGGCATGTTATTCAGCATGCTTATCGAGTTGCCGGTTGCCAGTTTACGGTTACCTGAAAATGCACGTTTAATCTTAAATATATTTTTTCTTGATTCACCGTCAACTGTAAACCGTAAACCAGTTATGGTCACAGGTAAAAATACTGATATTTCAACGATATAAGACAACACAGAAAGTT
>JAOZOL010000596.1 GCA_029933295.1 Desulfobacterales bacterium
TTATTAATCATTCTCTGCCAGTGGCAGTAGAATCTATAAAGGCCTCCGCTGAGCCAGCCTGGCAAATCAGCGGTTTTTTTTGTCCAGATGATATCTTTGCGAAATTTGTTCCCGTTAAGAAATCCCCAGCCAATTTTGTTCGGAGAGTCTGTTCCAGGCTTTAATGATATGACTTTTTTTGAAGGTTTTTTTCTTGTGGGCATTCCAGGTAAAAATTTTTTCACACGCTTCGTCTGTATTTTGTGCGGGATTTTTTTCTTCCTTGCAAACCCAGTGGACCGAGGATAAAAGTTCCATTCCGTAAGGGGTTTCAAACCCCTCAATCAGGTTTGCGACACGCTCAAGATGTTTGGTGGCTTCGGGTGAATTTTCCAAAAAATTATCTGCTTGTTCCACGGCACCCGGCATCAGCTGAATGGATGCCTTTCGGCTCCGGTCTCCATAACCTCTGATAAAATGACCCTCAATATGCTGAAGTACAAAATTCAGGTTTTCTGCATAGGGGCCATATGTGTGTTTCGCATATCTCAGCCGCAGTGGCTCCCCTGATACCTGTAAAAAATACGCGAGTTTTTGAATTTCAAGAAGGCTCAGGCGATAGCCCGGAATCGCATATTGTTGTAAAAGCTTGATAAACAGTGCCCTGGATTTGGTCATGTTTGGTTTTTTGGTCTCAATAGGCATGGATTCAGCTTTGGGCGCACCCGTGGGCTCATATAAATGAACCTCAACTTCCGGGAGGTCATTGAAGGTGTTTTCAATCATGCGCCTGACATCGGCCCAGTTCAGGCCGCCATACCCGCAGCCAAGAGGTGGAATCGCGATGGATTTTATCTTCAGGTGACGGATTTCTTTGGCAAGGTCCAATAAACCAGTTTCAATATCTTTAATTTTTGATTTTCCGCGCCAATGGTCTTTGGTCGGAAAGTTAATGATATATTTGGGGTTAACAAATGTATCTGTTGAAAAAATAAACAATTTTCCCAGCCTGACATCGCCTTTTTTGCATGCCCGGGCATATGCTTTAAAATTATCCGGAAATGCTTGCTTGAATTGCAACGCAATTCCTTTGCCCATAACCCCCACACAATTGACCGTGTTGACGATCGCCTCTGCTTTATTTTCCAGCAGATTGCCTTGGGCTAATTTAATCATGTTGATAATCCTTCCAAATAACTCATTTGCAACCGATTGAAATGATTGATAAGTTATTTTTCTCATACAGTGGTAATTCATTACCATAAAAAGCTTTATAATGGATTAATAATACCACTTTTGAAAGACATCCGTTGCAGCGAATAATCGATTCAAGATTATCCACATGCGTCAAATGATACAGATATGTCGGGATTGGAATCGGCAAGTTGCATTTCCTTGTTTATCCTTCAAACGC
>JAOZOL010000597.1 GCA_029933295.1 Desulfobacterales bacterium
ATCCATATGGATGAAATCCAGAAAAATCGCTCAAAAAATCAATCAAAGGATAAGATTGACAAATTAATTTTCTTTTTTAAAAATTTAAAAAAGAAAAAGCCAAAGTGCGATACGCCGGATTATTCCACATGGAATCAGACGGAAGAAGAATACCAGGAAGAGCAGGCAAAATGGCTGGCAAGTGTGAAAGAAAAAAAGCGGGGTACAAAACAGGTATAAGCAATGCAAACGGCAAAAGTGATTGACTATATCGCAGGCTGGTTAAAGGCATATTGTGATAATGCAGGGATGAACGGATTTGTCGCAGGTGTTTCAGGCGGTATTGATTCAGCCGTAACATCCACCCTGTGTGCTAAAACCGGTAAACCCGTGATAGTATTAAATCTGCCGATATATCAGGCGGCAAACCAGATATCCCTTGCAAAGCTGCATATGGAGTGGCTGGAAAAATATTTTCCAGCAATACAATCAATAAATATTGATCTGACGCAGGCGTTTTCATCTCTTGAAAAAACATTCCCAACAGAGATTGGCGATGAACTGACCATGGCCAATACACGGGCGAGACTCCGTATGCTGACGTTGTATGCTTTTTCCGGGCATAACAAAATGCTGGTGGCAGGCACCGGAAATAAGGTTGAGGATTTTGGTGTCGGGTTTTTTACCAAATACGGCGACGGCGGGGTGGATATATCCCCCATTGCGGATTTAATGAAATCCGAAGTATATAAAATCGGACGCGAACTCGGTATTATTGAAGGAATTTTAAACGCCAAACCCACTGACGGTCTCTTTAATGACGACCGGAGTGATGAAGATCAGATCGGAGCCTCCTATGATGAGCTGGAATGGGCCATGGGGTTTGACGCTGATTCAAAAGATGAGAGCAGATTGTCCGATCGCCAGAAAGAGGCCCTCTCAATCTATAGGAAATTTCATCAGGCCAATCAGCATAAAATGGCTCCTGCCCCTGTGGCGATTATTCCGGATTTGTTGCGATAAAAAGAAAGGACTGTCATGCAACTGAAGCTGCCGCCGGATATCCCCATCTGGATCAGCCGGATGCCGGTGGTCAGCAATCTGATATTCCGGTTATTTGCTTTCCCCCAGCGTGTATTGCACAAAACCCAGGGACAATCAGACAGCATCATCGGAAATACGGCAAGGGCCTATCTGTATCCGTTGCGAAAGATCAGGGAAAATCAGGCGCCCCTGGCTCTGGCCCGAATGGTGCCGGATTCTCTCACCCATCCATCTGTTGAGCCCCTTAGAAAGTGTAAGGCGTTTGCCGAATCATTTAAAGGGCCGGGTGAAATCGTCTGGGGGGATAAAGATCCGATTAAACGTGCATTTTCAGGTAACCGTAAACTGGCAACCGTCAACCCGATAAAC
>JAOZOL010000598.1 GCA_029933295.1 Desulfobacterales bacterium
CGTCGGCGGGTTCGTCGTTGGGGTTCTGCCTGACGAGTTTGCCCATGACGGCGAGTTGAAGGATGGTTTGTTTGAGTTGGTCGATGCTCTGTTCGGTGGTGAACAGGATATCGAAGTGGTCGGCAAGGCGCTGCCAGGCTTTGGTAAATTCATTATGGTCGGCGGCATTGGTAAGGGTGGCGAGCAGGGTTTCCAGCAGGGTTTGATGGGTGGCGTTGCTGTCGGTTTGCTGCTGTTCCAGCCGGTCGCAGAGGGCCATCAGTTCATCGACTTTGGCGACGATACGGTGCTGTTCAGCAAGGGGAGGGAGTGAGATCACACCACTGAAAAATTGTTTATCATTAATTGCTGGATATGCAATTCCAGTTTGAACAGCTTCAACATATCTAACAAATACTGGGCTTCTCAAATATGTAGTAAAAAATTTTCCCGGCATTTGTTGATATGGATGCAGGATAGCAAAAGCAGTACTTGCAATTGGCTCAGGAAAATATTCTTGATCTATGACACAAATATTCTGGAGATAAGGTCGTACTGTAGAATATATTACCGTTCCGAGCTCAACTATTTTTCTGGCCCGAGATGGTGCTTCAAATGCAGTTAACTTATTCGGCAACTTAACAATTCCAGCCACATTATCAATTCCAGATACCTCAATATAGGTAAAATCTTTATCTGGCTTTTTTTGCCCCCAATCGTGTCCAACATCCCTTAACCTCGCCCACTCCCACCCCACCGGCAGCTCAAAAGGCTTTTCATCCTCACTAATTTCCGGCAGCTTCTTCTGTTTCTTGATTTTACCTTCTTTAACCAGCCGGGCTTTTTCCCGAGCGATTTTTTTCAACAGAACTGACGCCGGTTCGTCATCGGGATTTTGGGGGACCAGTTTCCCCCGTACGGCCAGTTCCAAAATCAGTTCACGGAGTTTTTTGATGCCGTATAAGTTGCCGCCATTGGCCTTTTTTCCCCGGCCCCGGCCGCCGGTTTTTTTCTGCTCCCGGGCGGCGGTCCAGATATCGAGATGTTCGGTGATCAGGCTGGTCATTTTCGCGCCGCTCCCCCGTCATTCAGGGCCTCGGCCAGAATAGTTTTGAGCTGATCGCGGATATTTTGAATCTCTTTTTGCTGTTTAGCATATTTTGCCAGAAGTTCTTCGGGATCGTGGTTGATCTGTTCGCCGACATGCGGGTTTTTGATATCGAGGTTGTAGTTGCGGGCTCTGATCTCGTCGATGGTGACTTTCCAGGCCTGTTCGGTTTCAACGCGGGCGGCAAAATCATCGGCTTCACTGCCCCACCAGTCGATTTCGGCCTGGAACTCTTCAAAGCGCATGGGCTTGGTTTTGTTGTAGCTTTTGGCGCCTTCCGGGTAGGGGTGTTCGTAATACCAGA
>JAOZOL010000599.1 GCA_029933295.1 Desulfobacterales bacterium
GACGACTTCATTGATTTTTTAAGACGCCCGGGATTGTTGTTTTGAATCAGTTTATTTGCAAGGTCTATGATTCCATCAGTAGAACGGAAGTTGGTGGGCAAATGGTGTGTAAATACTTTTGGATACCGCTTCTTGAAGTTGATAATATTATCTACAGTAGAACCCCGCCATTGATAAATCGATTGGTCGTCATCGCCTACCACGCAAATATTACCCTTTTTTCCCGTCATCAGTTTTACCAATCTCTCCTGTATCAGGTTTACATCCTGGTACTCATCAACGGTAATATAAGTGAATCTTTTACGAACTTCTGAAAGGATGTTTTTGTCATTCTCAAGAAATCCAACCGCAAGCGCCATTAGACTGCTGAAATCCAAAAACCTTCTTTCATGCAATTTTTGATCATACAAATGACAGGCGTTTATGAATGCTTCCGAATCAGACACATCTTCTGGATTCAGCATTTCTTCCCGAACGATATCAACACCACGAATAAATGTATTGATAATCCATGCCTGTTTGGTTGTGCCATAAGGCTTTTTCATCCCGGTTGAAATCAACCAATCTTCCAGATCACGCAAGCCAAGCTCAAAGCGTATCGAACTTATAAATGAAAATCGCTTGCCTTCGTCAAGCACATCAAAGGCCCTGTACTCAGGAACAAACTCTTTTAATAGTTCATAACAGAAACCGTGGATTGTCCCCACATATATATCACCAATATCCGGCTGGTGACCTATTAGGTCTCTTATCTTGCTTCTGATTCTGAATTTCAGTTCTTCTGCCGCCTTTTCCGTAAAGGTAAAGGCAACAATATTTTCCGGTTTTGCAATTTTTTCGGCAACAATATAGGCGATTCGGTGGGAAATGAATTCCGTTTTACCAGATTCTGCACAAGCGATGATTTGAAGGTTTTTTTCACTTAAGGCAGGCTGATTTTTCAGATCACTTATTAGATTCTTATTGATCATATTACGTCACAAATAATCTATTTTTTTTAAATTCTTGCCCAAATCAAAAGGGCTCAGGGGTCTTCATTTATCACCCGCAGCGGATAAATTGCGGGCTGTTCCAATATGCTCACATGTTTGTTAAAGTCTGCCATCTTTGAAAAGGCCGCCGCGTGTATCTATCCGTGTGGACCACTTGTAAGCCCACTTGTTGCTTTAAAAATGATGGCCCAACATATAACACCGACACATATATCGATTTTCAGATAATTAATTTCACATTTTCTGCTTTTTCCCCTTACCCCCGCATCAAGTGCGGGGCAGGGACTCTAAAATTCTCCCGCTCCCGCCAAGTCGGGATTTTCCATAGGGGAGATGAGAATATTGTGTGTTTTCATCATGCCGGTCTGTCCCGTCGTTGTCTGCGGGAACTTGATCCTG
>JAOZOL010000182.1 GCA_029933295.1 Desulfobacterales bacterium
TTTCTTCATTAATGGCGGAAAAGATTTCCACCCGCTTGATAGAATCAATGCCAAGATCCAGCTCAAGGTCCATTTCAAGTGTTAAGATTTCTTTTGGATAACCGGTTTTGTCGGCAACCACATCTAAAAGCATCTCTGTGAAGTCGATGTCGTTGGACTCTGGGGGAACAAAGGAATCAGACGACTGTTCGGTAAGTACCGGTGGTGTTTGTAACGAAGCGGGTTGTATCGGTGGTGCCGCTAAAGGTACAGACGATGGGTGCACTGTCTCGGGTTTTGAAGCAGTCTGGTCAGGGGCCGGCATGGCAGTCGGTGCCGCATATTCCGGCACTGGCGATGTAAGCGGTACAGGGTCAGGCGTTATGATATCGGCATGTGTGTTTAATGTCGGAATCTCGGTATCGACAGTTCCTGAAACAGTGGGTTGTCCGGCAAGAAGGGCGCCAAAGGCTATATTGGATGACTCAGCGGTTTTTAGAAAGCTGAGATGACTGTCGGCCATGGCTTTTAAATAAGCTGAATGGGCCTCTGTCGTTTGTTGTTGAATGTTCTGATATGCCTCTATCCAGGCGTTATTGTCAGCTCCTGGAGCGCTGCCGGATAGCGGGGCTGAAGCTCCATTCTCGGGTCTGGAAAAAGGCTGTTGAATGGACGATGCCTGGGGAGCGACCGGGTTTGAAGGTGATGCCATTGTATTTTCCGCTGTTGTGGGGGCCGGTTTTTGCGGAGGCGCAGATATCCGGTTTTCTGACATGGGGGAATCGGCAATGCCGGAATTATTATCGTTATTATCGTATACAGTATTCAATTGTTCAGGCTCCTTGTCAAGTATTTGAGGTCTTGGAGGATTGGGTTTTGGATAATCATCTATTCCGCCCGGAGGTGGATACGGTTTTCCGTAGTTCGTGCCGGTTAAGGTAACTGAAAATTTGGGTTTTTCTTTTTTCCGGGGATCACTTACAGGGGCATAATCTTTCCATAAATAGGAAAAGTCCGGATTGACACCGGCGATGAGAAGCTTTCCAAGCGCTTTCCAGAGGCCGGTTATGCCATGTTCTTTTTTGGTGTCCATATTTATCGCTGCATGGGGTTTGTTCTTCAATGTTTTATCGACAAAACCGGTGAGAACCGTTCCTGAGCCCACTTCGATAAATGTTCTGACCCCGGCCGCATACATGGTCTCGATCTCTTTTACAAATTGAACGGGGCTGATGATCTGTTTGGCAAGCGCTTCACGGATTTTATCTGGTTTGTTCTGATGAGGTTTTCCGGTAATATTTGAATAAACAGGCAAATTCGCCTTTTTAAAATCAAATGTTTTCATATATTCCAAAAAGGGAGCGCACGCTTCGCTCATGAGAGAGGAATGGAATGCGGCAGAAACCGGCAATCGTCTGAATTTTATTTTTTCTTTTTTAAGTCCCTGTTCGACCGCTTCCATGTCGGAGACGGGGCCGGAAAAGACGATCTGGCCTGGGTTATTGTGGTTGGCGATGATGATTTTGTTATTGATTTTATCCAGTAATGCCCGTGCCTTGTCGATGTCACATAGGGCTGCTGTCATGGTGCCGGGATTTTTGGCGGCATTGGCCATTAGCTCACCCCGCTTAAAGCAAATACTGAGCAGGCTTTCCATATCCAGCACACCGGCATCGTAAAGTGCTGAAATTTCACCAAGGCTGTGGCCGCCAACACAGTCGGGTTTGATGCCAAGGCCTTTGAGTATGCTTGACATGGATAGGCTTGTTGTCATAACTGCGGGTTGCGCCCATTGGGTCTGCGTAAGTTTCTTTTCCTGATTTTTTTTGTCTTTGTCATTAAAGACAGGTATGGGAAAGACCACTTTATGCAGAAGTTCTTTTGCCCCACGCTTTTGGTCAAAAGATGCTGAAAAATCCCAAACATCCATTGCATCGGAAAACTGCATGGCAAGATCCGCTCCCATGTCAAGGCATCCGCTGGTTCCCTGGCCGGGAAAAAGAAAAGCGATGTCGCCGGGGTCAGCTTTTTCCACAGTGCAGAATAATCCGTTGGGTAATGAGAATCCGCTGTCGGGTTTTTCGAATAATGATTTGGCTGCGTAATTGAGTTTGGTTTCAAGATCCTTTTCATCAGAGGCAACGATGGCTAATCTTGCCGGACTGGATGCATCAAAATTTTCCTGAGACGTCCGGGCGAGATAGGTCAGGACACCTTTTGTATCTAAATTTTTGGCGGTGTCCCGGCAGAGGTTTTCGAGCCCTTTGGCATTTTTTGCGCCTAACACCACAAGCTCACTTGGAACATTGCGCAGCCGCCACGCTGATTTGCCCTGTCCTTTATATTCTTCTACGGTAACATGAAAATTAGTTCCGCCAAAACCAAAAGAGCTGACTGAAGCTCTTCTGGGGTGAGCGTTTCCCCTCACCCAGGGTCTGCATTCCGTATTCACATAAAAAGGACTTTTTTCTATATCCATCATAGGACTGGGCTGATCAACCTTGATAGTGGGCGGAAGTACCTTGTGATGAAGGCCCATCACAGCCTTGATGATCCCGGCTGTGGCTGCAGCACTTTTTGTGTGACCTATTTGAGATTTTACCGATCCCAGGGCACACCATTGTTTGTCTTGTCGCAGTGTCTCAAGGCCAAATACCGTTTTAAGAGCTTCAACTTCGGCTTTGTCTCCCGGTTTGGTTGCGGTCCCGTGGGCCTCAATCAATTCTACGGTTTCAGGGCTGTAAGACGCGGCCTCATAGCATCGCCTGAGGGCGACAGCCTGGCCCTGGGCACACGGTGCATAAATACTCGTTCCTTTGCCGTCCGATGACGCGCCGATGCCGCGTATTACAGCGTAAATCCGGTCGCCGTCGCGTTCTGCGTCATCGAGGCGTTTAATGGCGATCATGCCGATACCTTCTCCTAAAACCATGCCGTCGGCTTTGTCGGAAAAAGGGCGACAATCGTGTGTGGGGGACAGGGCCGGTGTCTTGGAGAAACTGACAAACAGGAAAGGGCCATTATTGGTATCAGCTCCTCCCGCAATAACGACATCCGACGCTCCCGTGTAAAGTTCATTGAGCCCCTGGGAAAGTGCGGAAAAAGAGCTGGCACAAGCCGCATCACTCGTACAGTTTATGCCGCCCAGATCGAAATAATTTGCGATGCGTCCGGTGACCACGTTCCCGAGCAGGCCGGGAAATGTGCTTTCGTTCCATGGTGCGTGGGTTGCCATGATTCGTTTGCAGATATCTTCAACCTCATCTTCGGCAAGACCTGCTTCACGCATGCCCTTGACCCAGTTGGGTTTCACAAGCCGATTCGCCATTTCACCAAGTAACTCCAGGCCGGCGGCCACGCCCATTATAACGCTTATGCGGCTGCGGTCCATGTCCTTGAGTTGTCCGTTAAAGGCGTTTTCCAAAACCTGTTCGGCAACCAACATGCTTAAAAGCTGAGACGTGTCTGTCGCGGCCAAATTTTTTGGAGGGATGCCGAAAGCCATGGGATCAAACTCGACTGGAGAAAGAAAAGCTCCCCGCCTGCAATATGTTTTGTCGGGAACTAAAGGGTCCGGATCAAAATAGTGGTCTATGAGAAAATGGCTTGGAGGAACTTCCGTTATCATATTCCGTCCTGCCGTGATATCGCGCCAATATCCCTCAATAGTATCAGAGCCGGGAAAGAGACAGCCCATACCGATTACGGCAACCGGTGTCACATTGTCCTTTAGTCGTTGCGAGGACGCCTGGCTCCGGGTCTGGTTTTTAGTCTTTTTCATTTTAATTCCCATATTTTTTTAGGTGGCATTATATTGTTTCATTATATGTATGATTATAAGAAAGCGGCCGGGGTTTGAAATTAAAGGCCTCACCTGGTACAGGAACCCCGTAACTTCGCATCTGCTGGGCTCTTGTTACAACCGCCGCGCCTTCTAGAAGATTAAGAGCAATATCGGAAACTCTCCGGTTTTCAGGTTTTTCTAAAAAAGACCCCTTGACCCATGTATTAAAAGCACCCATGGAGGGGCCGCAGCAAATTTGATAGTCTATCCTGTGCGTCGAATCGCCGTGGATGGCCCAAATGGCGGAATTGCCCAAATACCATTTAAAGATTAAAGCCATGCGGTGTTTGGGGTTTTTTTCAGCTTTTTCGATTTGTGTTGGATCACGCCTGGAAAAAAAATCACGGGTATCCGACCATATCTTTTCAATGGGTGCGTGAAATACCTCTTTTTCCAATCGGGTTTTTACGTCTTTGGGAATTGTATCGATCGAACTGTTTTCAGAATATATTGTATAAAGATTTGCCGCCCGGTTTGAAAACATTGTGCCGCGTTTTAACACCTGGACTTTAACACCCAGTTCGAACATGTCTGCCGCAGGTGCCATTGTTACGTCAGCAACACCGGCCTGGGCCAGCATTTCTCTCCCTTCACGCGACAAACCCGATTCCACGGCTGATTGATTAACAGAACCTGTGAGCACATACGCGGCACCCATGGAAAATGCGGCGGCAATTGACGATGGTGTTCCCAAGCCTCCGGCTGCCCCTATTCTGATTGGACGGTCATACCCTTTTTTTGATGAAATTTTATCTCTCATTGCAAGAATCGTCGGAAAGAGGGCGGTCAGCGTCCGGTTATCCGTATGCCCGCCTGAGTCTGCTTCAACCGTGATGTCTTCGGCAACGGGTATTTTCGATGCCAATATGGCTTCCGAATTTGTTATTTTACCCTGAGCCACCAGAAGATCGAGGATTTGTTTGGGTGCCGGCAACATAAACAGCTGTGCTACTTCGGGTCGGGAAAGTTTTGCAAAAATGAAATTTTTTCTATGGATTTTTCCGTTATTGTCTGCCGATAAACCCGTACAGGCATATCGCACGACACTCGGCGTAAGCGTCATAAACGCCGAGGCTGATATCCGCTTCACCCCTTGCCTGAGGTAAAGGTCAACCACCTGTTCCTCCAGCTCAGGTTCATTGGGTGAATATATTAAATTACTGCCCCATGAGAGTTCTGATTCTCCAATGGCGGTTTTGATTTTATTGATGGCTTTTTCAATATCATTTAGGTGAAGTCCCGCTGCTCCGAAAAAACCGATCATTTTTGCTTTAGCCATTTCAATTACCATATCAGCGGATGCTATACCGCGAAACATGGCGCCTGCAATATATGGGAACCGGACAGAATGAACCTCTGCAAAAGACCTTTCGCCCAGCCATTCCGGGTAGAGGGCGGGAAGTGTCGCCATGAGACGAAATCCCGTGTTTTCCGTTCCGGATGTGGGGAAAGTCTGGCCGGCTAAAGACAGGCCCAGTCGCCCGTTAGATTCATCCTGTACCACATGAATGGGTTCACGTACCTTAGGAATTATCGAAAGCAGGTCGCTTTGGGAAAAAGCAGGATACGTTGTTGTCGGTTTCCACGAACCGATTGATGAAAGGGACTGACATTGCATGGGTTAAATTTCCTCA
>JAOZOL010000183.1 GCA_029933295.1 Desulfobacterales bacterium
ATGGGTATCTCAATAAATCAGGTCATAATTCCGATATCCAGAAATACAGGGGGAATGTGGACTGGATTTTTCGCTATGGCCGCGAGGATGGCTTGATTTTGGCGTCACTGTTTCGCATCGGCACCACCGGACGCGGCAGCGCTCAGTTTGATCTTTCCTATCCGTTGCGCAGGTCGTTTTTCGCCCGAACCGGGGGGTTTTTGTATTTGCAGGTATTCAAGGGGTATGGTGAAAGCCTGCTCGACTACAAGCACAATTCCGGGACGCAGGTGAGGGTAGGGTTTGCCTTTGTCCGGTAACCAGAAAGGAATATAATGAATAACATAAAAAAATTTTTCGAAAATGACAGGTTTGCCAGGTATGTAGGCATAGAATTAGTGGATGTCTCAAAGGGAAAGGCAACGGTTCGCTTAAAGACAAGGGATGACCATTTAAACGGCGTTGATCTGGTTCACGGAGGCGCTATTTTTGCATTGGCCGATTTTGCATTTGCTGTAGCGTCCAATTCCCATGGCACTGTCGCCTTGGGAGTCAACGCCAATATTACGTATCTTAAGGCCGCCCGTGGTGGTGTTTTAACGGCTGAGGCCATTGAAGTCGCAAGGAATCCGAAGCTCGCTACCTATCAAATAAATATAACCGATGAAAAAAATGATCTTATCGCAGCATTTCAAGGTACAGTGTATCGGAAAAAAGATAAAATAGCCCGGAATTGATCTGCGACCACTCCACCCAAAAAGAAAAACGGAAATTCTTCAGGCGGCGATTCCTATGTTTGCCGATGCATTGGCCGTGCAGGGCACGGTGGACCGTCAGATGGCGGACCGGCAAGCGTTGACAAATGCCGTGGCAGATACCTATCGCCTCTCAAATAAACGCTATACAAAGGGGATTGACAGTTATCTGGGTGTCCTCGATGCCCGGAGATCGCTTTATGCTGCGCAACAGGGACTTATTTCGCTTCGCCTGATCAAACTCGTTAACCAGGTGCGGCTTTACGCGGTATTGGGCGGTGGCGGTGAGTGATTTCCGGTTTTTTTGATTCCATTTATATCCACAAAAATTTTTGATCAAAAAAATCATTAGTGTGTTAAAATAAAAAATAGTGATCTGTTTAGAAAATGATCGGGTATTACACTCACAAAACAGCTGTTCGGAGATTCCCGGCACGATTTTTGAGCTATTACCCGAACCCGGATAAATGCAAGATTATAAAAAGGGGAGGCGCATATGGGATTGTTGCTGTTAAAGAATGGCAGAATCGTTGATGGCAGCGGAAGTGCAGCGTTTAATGGCCATGTGCTGATTGACGGTGATCAGATTAAGGAGGTTTACAAAAATGGCGAGGCATTGCCTTCTGCGGATACGTCCATGGATGTGGCTGGTCAGGTAATTTCACCGGGGTTTATCGATATGCACTCCCATTCGGATTGGGTCATGATGCTCAAAGATCATGATATACCGCTTAAATGTCTTCTTGAGCAGGGCGTGACAAGCATTGTCGGCGGTAATTGCGGGTTTTCACCTGCACCCATCACCGATAAAACCCGGCGTCTGATCAGAGAGGAAAATTTTGATCTCATGGTTGACAGGCCGCTGGATTATCAATGGAACACCATGGGCGAGTTTTTGGATCGCGTTGAACAAACCGTGCCGGTCTTAAATACTGCGCATCTGGTGGGGCACGGGTCCATAAGGTTTGCCCATGCCGATTCCCGGCGGGGCGCTTTAACAAAAGACGAAATGAGCAACTGCCTGGATTCACTTCGGCAATCCCTTGACCAGGGGGCATGTGGATTGAGTTTCGGTCTGGGTTATGATCCGGGGATGTATTCATCGGAGGCCGAGATTGAGGCTTTTTGTGGTGTGGCGGCATCAGCGGGTAAACCGGTTACAGTTCATATAAAAGCCTTGAGCCGGATTTCCCCCACTTATCCGCCAATTTATCTGAAAGCCCATAATGTACGGGCTTTAAAAGAAATGATTGATGTCGCTCGAAAAACCGGCGTTACGATGCAGATATCGCACCTGGTGTTCGTGGGGCGTAACAGCTGGTCGACGGCCGAAAGATGCCTTAAGATGATCGAGGATGCCCGCGAATCCGGCATTGATATCAAATTTGACGCGTTTCCGTACACGTTCGGAAATACCATCGTTAATGCAGTGTTGCCATATTGGTTTTTGGCCAAGCTGCCGGACCGGTATCATAGATGGTGGGCGCGTGTCATCCTTCGCATGGAGCTTGCCATCGGATTCATACTGCTGGGCTTTTCATACAAAGATTTCCAGTTGATGGATGCGGTTTTCGATAAATGGACGGCTTTAAACGGACATCGATTGGATGATATTGCTAAGCAGTGGGGGATGTCTCCATTTAATACTATATTGAAATTAAGTGAAGCCAGCCAGGGCACGGCGCTTGTTTTGCTTCATACCTACAGCGGAGAGCCGGGGAATGAAAAGGCTTTGGATGCGGTTTTGTCAAATGATTTATGTTTATTCCAAACAGATGCCTTAACTCGGTACGGGGGTTATCCCAATCCCGCAGCCATAGGAACGTTTCCAAAAATTTTGGGAGAATATGTCAGGAAGCGAAAGCTTTTTTCCATGGAAAATGCTGTCAACCGTATGACCGCTGCCAGTGCGGAGCGGTTCAATATAAAAGGCAGAGGTGTGATCGCGCCTGGTAAAAAAGCGGATATCGTGATTTTTGACCCGTCAATAATTGATGAAGTACCGGCGGTTGGAACTCAACCTGCGAAAAAGCCTAAAGGGATTACTCATGTGTTTGTCAACGGCACCCAGGTGGTCAAAAACGGAAATTATATCAGCGGGGTCAGGGCCGGGGCGGTGATTCGGGTGTGAGGAGACATCAGGTCAACGTTGGATGTTCGACGTTCATCTTTTAAAAATAAAATGGAGCCAGACCATGACCAGACCGTTTATGAAAGCCGGGATTGTCGGATTGCTTGTGATTGTGATGAGTGTCGTTCTGCTATGCGTTTTTCCGTCAAAAGCCCCCAAGCTGCCGGACGGCTTTTTTACCCCCATCATCGCATTTGAGTTTATTGAAACCAAGGCAGAAGTATTTCAGATGTTTGTGGCAATTGACGGCAATGTACGGCATGCCATGGTCGATGCCATGGATTTCGGAAATCAACTGGATTATATTTATATGTGTTTATATTCCTTGTTTCTGCTGCTTTTTACGGTAAAATGCGGGCAGGTTTCAGGTAAAAAATATTATTACATCGGTGCGGCGCTGGCAGTGATGGTGCTTTTGGGGGATGCGTTTGAAAATATCCAGTTGCTGGGGATAACAGCAGGAATAGACAGCGGTGCTTTTGGGGTACAACTGTTTCGGTTGCATGTTTTTACATGGATCAAGTGGGGAGGGATCGCGGCAATATTTTTGGTGCTGGCGTCCTGGTTTATGAAAGGCGGCATGTTTTCAAAAGTCATCGGGCTGGTCGGGATTGTGAGCTTTTTACTGGGTGTTGTTTCATTTGTCCATCGTTCGATCATAAATGAAATTTTTGGCCTGTTTGTGGCTGTTATGTTTATATTAATGATAATATACTGTTTTACGTTTAAATCTTATGAAACTGATTGACACCATAAAATCAAAAGCATTCAGGACAATTCATGTTCCAAAAGATCTGTCTACGATAACCACTTTTAGCCCGGCGGATGAAGTTGATCCGGCGGATGCGGCCATGACCCGTCAGGGTGTTGACGAGATCTGGACTGGTGTGGAAAATCTTTACAGGACAGGTATTTATCCCGGGATCGCGTTTTGTCTGCGCCGACATGGAAGAGTGGTGATAAACAGGGGGATCGGGCACAGCCACGGAAACGGCCCCTGTGATATGCCTGATATGACGGACATGCCGGATTCCCAGGATGCGGAAAAGATTTTGATGACACCGGACACTCCGGTCTGTCAATATTCAGCCTCCAAGGCGGTTACCGCCATGTTAATTCATTTGCTGGCAGAACACGGGGAGATAGATCTGTCTGATCCTATAATAAAATATATTCCTGAATTCGGCCTTCACGGTAAAAAAAACATTACCATATATCAGATTATTTCTCATCACGGCGGTATTCCGACCCCTCCGTCCGGTGTGGACCCGGAAATTCTTTTCGACCCTGACAGGTTTGTCAGTTTGATTTGTAATTTAAAGCCCACCTCTAAAGACGGCAGGAGCCAGGCATATCATGCGATCACGGGCGGTGTCATCCTTGGCGAAATTGTCAAGAGGGTGACGGGCAGAGATGCTCGTGAATTTTTGGCCGAGACGATTCAGAAGCCATTGGGGTTTAAATACTTTAATTACGGGATGCCGGAAGAAGATATAAAAAAGGTGGCTGTTAATTATGATACCGGCCTGCCCCTTGTTTTTCCTTTATCAACAATTGCCAAACGGGCGCTGAGCGCTTCATGGGGCGATGTGGTGCGGATTTCAAATGAACCCCGGTTTATGGAAGTCATCATACCGGCTGCCAATATTGTCGCGACCGCAGATGAAATGTCGCAATTTTTTCAGATGATGTTAAATGGCGGGGAGCTGAACGGCAAGCGAATATTTGAGCCCGCAACGATTCAACGGGCGGTTGCGCCGGCTGATAAAATGTGGTTTGACGGAACAATGGTGGTTCCCATGCGATACAGTGCGGGGATGATGCTTGGCGCATCACCGCTCGGCCTGTGGGGGCCGTTTTCAGAAGCCGCTTACGGGCATGTCGGATTTATCAATATTTTCTGCTGGGCTGATCCGGCGCGTGATATTTCCGTTTCCCTTCAAACAACCGGAAAATCTTTATTCGGGCCCCATCTTTTGGTGCTTTCGAAATTATTATTTTCCATCTCAAGGCAATGTAAAATTTCGGAAGAGGCGGATGATGCTTTTGGATCATATCTTTCTTTTCTCGGTCCGTTTCAGAAAATGCTGCGCAAGCTGTTGTTAAGCTGGTAGTCGGCGGTTTGTCAAAGTCTTCCTGTTAGTGAAAAATACAGGGCGTTATAAGCGGAAATTAAAATATTTATATTGACAGACAGCCGTTATATCGTTATATTACGATATAAATTTAATGGAGGCGATATGAAACGTTTTATAAAAGTAATGAAAGCGCTTTCCGATCCAAGCCGGGTAAAAATCATGAAGATGCTTCAACACCGGGTGATGTGCGTATGCGAGATCCATGCATCCCTGGGTATCGCCCAGTCAACCGCGAGCAAACATTTAAAAATTTTAGAAGAGGCCGGCCTGATCATTTTTTATAAAGACGGTCTGTGGGTGAATTATAAGTTAGCCGACGGCAGCGAAAGTCCCTATGCGGCCAGCCTGATCGGCGGCCTGAAGCATTGGCTGGAAAATGATCCGGAAATAAAAGAGCTGATCGAACGCTTGCCGGAGATTCAGCGGGAGATTATTTGTAGCCGGTGATTTTTTT
>JAOZOL010000600.1 GCA_029933295.1 Desulfobacterales bacterium
TAATCCTTTATTTTGTAATTCTACCATAATCCCCTCAGACAAAATGAGGAGACTAACTAAAATCTATGACAATCTTTGCCAAACATTAATACTAATTCTGCTTCCCCTAACATCAAGAGTTGCACCAGCAGTACCAGCGTTGTCAGTCGAGTCTGCTCCACCTAATGTTGATGGTGTACCAGCAGTGTTTGATACAACTTTGTCGCTAAGCACCTCAGATACCCCCGTTCCAATATTATCAATACTTGCTGAGCCAGAAGTCGCTGTTGAATCTCCCTCCTTATTAAATCCATGAGCATGGTCAGCTAAAGCATCAAAAGTTAATCCATGACTATGCTCTGAAACTGGCACAACAGGAGCGTTGTCACCATTAGCACTACCATCTTGAACTGCACCATCACCAAAACTAAGTGAAGCATCTCCAGTAATTAAATCCCAAGTACCACCATAGATAGTTGATGGGTCAATAGTGTCCATTCTAAGAACTACTGAGCCAACTGGGTTAAGTGCTAATATAGCAGCATCTACATAATCTTTACGAGTAAGGTGGCTGTCTGATGTAGGAGTTTGACCATTGGCAGCTTCGCTAAAATTCCACTCACCTAAGAAATTTTGACCACTATAGTAAGTTGACCCAACATCAAGAGCACTATTGATAGCTCTAATGCCATTCGCCAGTCCTCCATCAACATCAAACTGCACACCTCTAATGACAGTTCCAAGAGCATAAAAAACTAAACTATCAGTCATTGTACCACCAGTAGTAGGCAGTAAGTCTTGACCATTAGCTGGAGGTAAACCATTGACAGTTACACCATGAACAACAGACCAGTCTAAACTAGCGGGTGCTCTATCCCAAGAGGTGCTATTCCAAATCAGCCAATCCCCCACCACATAAGTAGTACAAGCTGGGTCAACCACATTCACGACATAGAAAGCCCCAAGTTCTGTATCATTTGTCGGCAGAGTACAAGTGGCATCCATAGACCATGCTCCACGATAAATCAATCCAGCAGACACAGTCTTTGCTACTTCTTCCCAGTGAAAAGCAGAACGACTATTTGGTATTGGAGCAGAAGTAATCACATTATTAATTGCATCCCAAGTGTATAAAATAACCTCTGTATCTTTTGGAGCATTAGCCCAACTATCAGCAGTCCTTGAAGAAGCATCTGCTTCACCAGCTTTATCAACTGCAACTTCTCCAGCTGCTTGAACATTAACTATCTGAGCATCCCCCTCATCGGATACAGCTTGAACCTGAATAGCACCCTCAGCAATAACTTGAGGTTCAACTAGCAATGTAGCTTGATGTGAGGCTTCTGCATCAGCAGCAGACTGTTCAGCATTGTCAGCATTAGTTTTACCATCAAGAATAGATTGTCTTA
>JAOZOL010000601.1 GCA_029933295.1 Desulfobacterales bacterium
AATATTTTTATTGTGACATGCGGCCTTTTCCTGCTCTTTTTTCTCACCAATGTAATGGGCGTAGAACCGGCCCTGGCAGGCCTGGCACTCCTGTTTCCAAAATTGTGGGATGTGATTTCAGATCCGATCATGGGCGGAATCTCGGATGTTACCCGTTCCCGCATGGGCAGAAGACGCCCTTATCTTCTCGCAGCTTCAATACCTTTCGGGATTATTTTTTTCATTCTGTTTGCTGCCCCGCATTATGCTTCAGGATTTTCAAAGGCTCTCCATGTGGGCCTGTTGTTTGCACTGGGATGCACGGTGTTTACCGTTTTTAATGTCCCGTACTCAAGCATGGTGGCAGAGATGTCGGACAATTATAATGAACGGATGTCCATCACGTCCTTTCGGATGATCGGTTCCTCCATCGGTGTTTTATTGGCCGGCGGCCTTGCCATGCCGCTGGTTGAAATGGGCGGCGGAGGGGAGGCCGGATTTCGCTTCATGGGCATTGTTTTCGGCGTGGCCATCACCCTTTTTTGTCTCATCTGTTTTAGGGCAACACGTACCGCAAGGACCCTGCCGGCCAGTGATAAAATGGCCCCCATTGGTGAGCAGATTAAAATCGCTTTTAAAAATACGCCGTTCAAGATGCTGATAATGATGTATATCTTCCAGTCCTTGGGCATCGGTGTACTTATGGCAGGGTTAATATATTATGTGAAATATGTCATGGGGTTGCCGGAAACCGCCATGGGTATTATTTTCCCCATCTTAATTGTGACGTCGATTCTTTTTATTCCCGTGTGGGTTAAAATAGGCGTTAAATTCGGCAAGATAAAATCCTATACCATCGGGTTGTGTATATTATCGATCATGCTCTTTTCATTATTTTTCACAAGGCCGTCACAGTTGAATTTATTCTATGTTCAAATATTTCTTCTGGGCATTGGTTTTTCAAGTTTTCAATTGTTTCCTTTTTCAATGCTGCCGGACACCATTGAATTTGATGAACTCCAATCCGGCATGAGAAGAGAAGGTATTTTCTCCGGCATCTGGTCATGCGGCCAAAAAACAGCTTATTCCGTGGGGCCCGGCATCGTCGGTTTTGCACTCTCCCTATCCGGTTTCCAGGTCGACGCAGTACAGCCTGAAAGTGTTGTAACGGGCATCCGGATCGTATTTTGCATTTTTACCGCCGCCATGGTATTGCTCAGCCTGATTCCTTTTATTAAATACGATTTAACCGAAGAAAAATTTGAGAGCATAAAACAGATGATCCGGCAAAAAAAAGAGGCATCCTGATATAAAATTTGGTGATCAATTCCATAATTCTCTTTTCATTTCATCCATGGATGATATATATGATTACCAAATCGTAAAAAATTACTTTGAAATGGCAGA
>JAOZOL010000020.1 GCA_029933295.1 Desulfobacterales bacterium
TGGGCACCCAGTAACGCATACCAATATTAATGGATGAATCCGCATAGGCTTCAATGCCGACCTGGGGTAACGGATCGGCGTTGATATTGGAAAATGAACTTAAGGCTTCATTTATAATCTTGATCGCTTTTTCAGGATCATCGTCATATGAAATACCTATGGTGCTTTCAACGACCTTGTTTTCAAATGAATTGGTCAGGACCTCGCCTACAATCTGTTTATTGGGAATCGTGATCCGTTCGCCGTCTTCGGTTGATAAAATCGTTGTCGCCAGCGTAACCTCTTCCACCACGCCGTTGATACCGAGTATTGAAATGGTATTTCCCACCACAAACGGCCGCGTCATAATAATTACAATGCCTGCCCCATAATTGGACAGGGGGCCCTGCAACGCAAAACTTGCGCCAAATGCCATGGCGCCTAACGCGGCAATCAAAGGCGCAATGGAGATACCGAACTTGCCCAGCGCCATAATAACGACAAAAGTCACGATGACAAGTTTGGTGATACTACCCAAAAATTTTGCCAATGTGACATCAATGCCCTTTTTTTCACATATCCGGACAACAATTTTTGAAAGCCGGCCGGCGATGTAAAAACCGATGCCGAGAATAATCAAAGCGCCAAGGATCTGAAAACTGTATCTGACGCAAAAATCAATAACGATTGTCACAATTTTCTGGACTTGTGTTAATTCATCCATCTTCGTTCCTCCTTTAAAACGTATTTTTTATACAACTGTATAAAAATAATCAAGATAGCCGTAAAGCAGTTCGGAAACCATCTGGTTGCTTTCAACGGTTCCGGCCATGCCATACAGTGCAGTGGTTTCCGCAACAGTTCCGGATTTTGATTTTGCATATTCGACCCCGGAATGCAGATCGTTAATCAGCTGATCCGCAATACCCGGCACCTGTGTTTGAGGCATGGTTACGCAAAAATGCAATGCCGGCGGCAATTGCAGCACATTAAACCGCCAGCCCTTTGTTTTCATAAAATCGTTTACATGAAACACATCTATTTCTTTTGATCGAAAACTGATTACAAACGTCGGCTCACCGATGAGAAGCAATTCCGGGATATCATCAATCCCCTGCTTGATTTTATCAGCCACAGTCATAATTTCCCTGGCAGCCTTCATATATCCTTCTTCACCCAGATATACCATGGAAGCCCAGGTGGATGCCGTCAGCCCGCCGGACCGGCTTCCGGATGAAGAGGGAGACACGTAAATACCGCCGGGAAAATCCGGCACATTAAAATATTGATATTTGCGTAAATTTTTATTGCGATACAGGACAACAGATGTGCCTTTAAGTCCAAAGCCATATTTATGAGTATCGGCCGACATGGAGGTTACACCAGGCAGACGGAAATCAAATATTGGAATATTATAACCGAGTTTTTCAATCCATGGAAGAATAAACCCTCCCAGGCACCCGTCCACATGAAACCCGATGTCATGGGCCAATGCAATTTCTGAAAGTTCCTCCAACGGATCAATGAGCCCGTAGGGATAGTTTCCCGCACTGCCGATAATGGCAACGGTATTTTTATTAATAGCAGATGCCACAGCGTTGGGGTCAACACGGAAATCCGGAAGTTCAACCGGTATATCAACAACTTTAATTCCAAAATATCCGCCCGCCTTGTCAAAAGCAGGATGGGCGGTCTTTGGCTTGATGATTTCAGGTGCTGTGATTCCTTTTTCTTTATATGCGTGGTCCCTATAGACTTTCATGGCCATGATAATGCTTTCCGTACCGCCGGAAGTAACAGTGCCGCAAACCGTGTCCTCCGGATTTACTTTCTTCACCGCATCTGCGTGTAATATCGATGCCGCCATTGAAACAATCTCACTTTCAAATTTTGACATACTCGGACATAAATCCGCCTGAATGACATTGACATGGGAAAACAGAGAAAACACATTATTTAAAAACGCCCGATGCTCATCTGCGGCATGGTAGAACGTTCCGGAAACTTTTCCGTTTTTCCATTTTGCGTTTTCCTCTTCGGACATGGTTGATAATTCACTAAAAATATCCTTCTGTGCGCGTCCTTTTTCAGGGATCTGATGATAACTTTTAAACCGGCCCTTGTAAGGTTTGAAAGGGTCGATATTTTGTTCTTCGATAGTTTGATCTGGCATAAATTCTTCCCCCTATGTGTTTAATGCTGAAAATATCTTTTTGTTTTTCTTAAACAACTGCCGGTACTGAGCGTATAATTTGTCATAAACAGGTTTATTTGCTTTTTCCGGTTCAAAAATTCGCTTAACCCTGACAAGGTCAGGGAGCTTTTCAATATCAAGCATTCCCAGTGACACAAAACCAAGCAGGGCTGTCCCACGGACTGTTGTATTAATCGGATCATCCACCTGATGAATCGGAACGCCCAGGACATCTGAAAAAATCTGGGTCCACAAATCAGAAAGCGCCCCGCCTCCTGAAAACCGGAAACTTTCTATTGATTTACCGATAAATTTTTCAACCGGCCCGCATGTCCACCGGTTATTGAATGCAATCCCTTCCATAATCGCGCGTGCCATATGGCTTCGATTGGTCTGTAAGGAAAGATTCATAAATCCGCCGCGCACATTCGGGTCCTCGCAGGGCACGATGGAACCGTTCAACCAGGGCAAAAATATAACGCCCCCGCTGCCGGCCGGCGCTTTTGCAGCAATGGCATTAAACCGGTTATATACATCATCCGGCACAGCGCCAGTATTGAATTCATCTTCGGCATAGATTAAATTTTCCAAAAAAAACTCGACACACTTGCCACCGGCCCCCTGTTCGCCAAACAGCATATATCTTGACTCAAACGGACTCGGCAGGGATGTTATCATATGCAGCAAGTCGGTTTTCATAAACGGAATATGGCATGTCATATACATGGATGTGCCGACATAAATAATCGGATCAAAATCCTTAACAGCGCCGGAGCCGATAACCGAAGCATTGGAATCACTGACTCCGGAAATCACCTTTGTTTCGGGGTTTAAGCCGAGTTCCCCGGCAACAGACGCCCGCAGGGTCCCCACAATTGCGTTATTGGGGATAAGATCCGGGAACTTGCTTTTTTCAATGCCGGCAAGACGCAGCAGATCCTCGCTGTATTCCGTGTCCCCCCATTGCCGGTTTTTAACAATCACAAACGGTGCCATGGTTTTCTGGGTTGCTGTAATTTTTCCGGTCAGACGCGCGGTCAGATAATCCATGGGCTCTAAAAATTTATATGTTTTTTCAAAAATATCCGGTCGTTCATTTTTAATAAAAAGGACGTGTCCCAGAGAATCCACACCGGACTGGGTTGGCGCAAGGCCGGTGGCCCTGATCCATTTAATCAGTTTTAACAGCCCATAGCCCTGTATACTTGGAAATCCGCTTGAAATTTTCCGATTATACGGCCCTCCCCGGCTGTCAAGCCAGTGTACGGCCCGCATCAGTGGCTCTCCATGCTCATTTACCGGCACTACAACCGACCACTGGGAATCACAACTTACAGCAACAATATCGTCTATACAAACATAGGATTCTGCGACAACTTGTTTCACAACACGTCTGGCAGCATCCCACCATTGCTCCGCATCCTGCTCAGCCCCGCCATCCGGCAGCAAATATGTCGTTATACGTTCATCCGAACTTGAAACAACCACCCCTGTATCCGATACCAGTGCCGCCTTAAGCGCACCACTGCCCAGGTCAATCGCTAAAACATATCGTGATGAATCAGATACAGGTTCTATCTTGGTTGTATTTTTATGCGTCATTTAAGTTCCTTGTCAGAAATGACAACAATCTTCTGCTGAATCAGCACCCAGTTCCCCTGAATATTGAAAACAACAGCGACCGCGTAAAAAATTTTCTGTCGGAGAAATTACCGAAATAGCGTAATTAATTGAAGCATCTCATCAAGCATTTTGCGATTTTTTATGTTTGCGTCCTAAGAATACAAAAATTGAAAAAGAAAATTTATCATAATGAATCATAGTTTGATTACAGAACAAAATCAAACAATAAACAAATCAGGGTAACCGCATTGGGGGCTAAATCCGGTTAAAAATGCGGTTAACCTGTCGATTCACATCACGCCTCTTGACAGACAGACGTATATCTGCAAAATTTCAATTTCCGGAAACGCTATGACATTTATTTTAAAACAAATCTCCAGGAGGACAACATGTTAAAAACAAAAATCACTGAAATGTTTGACATCAAACACCCCATTGTCGGCGGTGCCATGATGTGGATATCAAGGGCTGAATATGTGGCTGCCATGAGTGAGGCGGGAGGCTTGGGTATCATGGCTTCTGCCAATTATAAATCCAAAGAATCTTTTGCCCAGGCCATTGAGTCGATGAAAGCACTCACAAACAAACCCTATGGCGTTAATATCAACCTGTTCCCTGCCATGACCCAGATTGACAACAATGAATACATTGATGTGATGGCCGACAACGGTCTTAAAATCGTGGAGACATCCGGTCATCATGCACCTGAGGAGCTTGTTGCCCGCTTCAAGGATCTTGGTATGAAATGGATTCATAAATGTGTGGGTGTCCGTTATGCAAAAAAAGTCGAGGCCATGGGCGCAGATGTTGTCACGGTGGTGGGATATGAAAACGGCGGTGCCACGGGCAGGCTTGATATCGGGACCATGGTTTTGGTGCCGGTTGTTGTTGATGCAGTCAATGTGCCGGTCATCGGCGGCGGCGGAATATCCGACGGACGTGGCCTTGCTGCTGTATTGTCACTGGGCGCGGAAGCGATCATTATGGGAACACGTCTTCTGGTCACCAAAGAAGCACCGATTCACGACAATATCAAAACCGCCCTGCTAAACGCTTCGGAACTGGATACCATGCTGGTCATGCGATCTTTAAACGCAACACATCGTGTTCTAAACAATGTAGCCGCTAATAAATGTCTCGAACTTGAAAACAACAATGCTGAGTTTATGGAAGTGTATGAAGTCATCAAAGGTGAAAATGCCAAAGCAATGTATGACGAAGGGGATGCGGACAAGGGGATTCTTGCCTGCGGCCAGGGAATCGGCCTGACCCATGATATTCCGACTCTTAAAGAACTTTTTGATCGAATGACAACTGAAGCTGAAGGGGTGCTGCAGAAATTTTCAAAATAAAAAGATAAATTAAATATTCGTCATATATACCGAAAAGGCCGGGTCTGCTCCTGACCCATTTGAAATTTACAGGATGTGTCGAATAATGTGGTGTTGTGTTGATGTCTCACTGACCTTTTTTACACCGGCCAAACCCAAAAGCAAGCGCGCCTCCGGTTTTTCGGCAGGCATCCACACAATCACCGCAATTAGTACACTGTGTTTCGATTCTGCTGTTTAATCGCTTGGGATTCAGATCAAGGGAACAGGCTTTTTGGCATGGACCTGGTGCCTTGATTCCAACACACTTTTCTTTTTCAAAAACGACTTTAAGCCGAAAGGGGTTGAACAGCCTGGCAACAATCAGAAGAACGGATTGCGGACAAAACCAGCGGCACCACAAACGGGTACGAAATAAAAATTCCACCAGCAGAATTGCCCCGATAAACCAGATTGCAGCAGGCAATTGTTTTTGAATTAAAAAATATTGAAAAATATTCGAATACTGAAACGACAAGGACGTCAGGTTTAAAACCGGTGAACGGCAAAAAACAAAAACAATCAAAAAACCTGCGCAAAAGACAACCGCTTTAACAGCAAACCCGTTTTTGAAAATTTTATAAAGGCTGAATTTCCAGGGCCAAACCCGGCAGGCGAGACGATTGACCAGTTCCGACAACAGCCCAAAGGGACAAATCCAGGAGCAGAAAACAGTCCCCAGGCAAAATGCAATAGCCAGAACCATGCCGGCGCTGATCAAAAGTCCCACCGGCAGATACCGGTTCTTAACGGTCACCTGTAAAACAGCAAGCGGATCTGAAAATGTCAAACTTCCGACATGGATATTTAAAAAATTCCCCCAGATAAAACTGAACCCTTCGGCGTTCAGTATGGGAAGCATAATAAAAACAACAGCGACACCCGTTTGTATTGTTCGCCGCCAAATGCGAATATTAATTTTATTCATTTTGAAATACCCAGACGACAGATAGCAACCCCAACCGAATAAAACCGCCGGACCATCCACCAATCCCACCCATTTTTCCGCCTTTGCGATTCATCATTTTATTCCTGGCTGTCGATTAAATGCTTCACCCTGTTTTCAATTTCATCCCGAACATTTCTCATAAACTCAATGGGTTTTCCGGCAGGATCGGAAAGATCCCATTCTTCATATTGAACACCCGAAATAATCGGGCATTCTTCACCGCATCCCATGGTGATGACCATTTCCGGTGTGGTCTGCGCTACCAAATCATCAATGGATCGAGGCTTTTGAAATGCCACATCAATTCCGGATTCCCGCATGACTTCTTCCATGATCGGATTAATATTTTCCGCAGGACGGGTTCCTGCGCTTAATGCATCAATTTTTCCTCCGGCAAAATACCGGGCAAAAGCCTTTGCCATCTGGCTTCGGCAGGCATTTTCACGGCAGGCAAACAATATTTTTCTCCTTTTTATCATCGGTTCCAGGCGATCCACCTCTTTTTTAATGTCTGCCATCACGGTTTCATGTTTTTTCATATCGCCAAAATCTTCAATCCGTCGGTAGGTCAATTTGCCATGAAAGTCCGCACCAATTGCATCAAAAAAATATTTTGCTGTTAGAATCATTCCCTCAAACAGGTTCTTTCCTCTGGTAGCCCCCACAGCCAGCAAAATACCTTTACGATCCTGGCGCCCCGGATCGGTCAGGCCCAACTTGTATTTTCGTGACCAGAGGGTCTGACTCCTATCAATTAACGCTTTTAACTGGGCGGTGGCATTATAGAAATATATTGGTGTTGCGACTACAACCACATCTGCCCGTCGTAACAGCGCAAAAATCTCTTTGGTCATGTCATCGTCTTTTATGGAGCAGACTCCCTTTTTTTCACAATTCGTACACCCGATACAGGGTTTAATGTGTTTATCCGGCACATGAATCGCAAGTGTTTCCGCACCTCTTTTTTTGGCTTCATCCAAAAAAGCAGACAAAAGATAATTCGTATTCCCTTTTTTCCGCGGACTCCCCTGTAATCCAAGTACAAACATAATAAACTCCTTTGATGGCTTTGAAAAAAATGCGAAACGACTAAAATTGACAATGCAAAAGGCATTAACGATAACGTTAGTTCACTTAAGGCACTTTTCCGGTTTATCCGGATTGGATTTTATTATTTTTTCCAACGCCTCTTTTGCCAGCAAACCAACCGTCACTGGTTTGAGCTGAAGATCATTGAAAAATAAAATCTGAGCATTGTCTTCACTTAAAGCCTTAAGAGCTGCTGCGGCAGGCAGGCTTTTAAAATTACCCAGCGCCCAGGCGGCAAACCCTCGGTGACAGGCATCAACGGATTTCAAAAATGGATAAATATGTGATTCGGTTTGAGGTAAAATTTCAGGCCAGGCCTGGGCAAGCCTGCCAATGCCCCAAACAACCCCCCGCTGCAACATCTCATGTTCCAGATAATTTTCATTTTCGCAGATATAGGACCTTAAAATATTGCAAAACTCATTTGCCAGCCCTTTATGCATGGCCATAATTTCACCCATGGCCTCCGGCGATCCCCAGCCGATTCCCCCGGACTCATCATTTAAATTCCACATCAGGCGGCGCATGACAACACGGGCTGATTCCATATTTTCATCGGCAAGTTTAGAGGCAACACGACCCATGGCGGCGATGGCTCGCCATTTTATAAGTTCCTCCTTGCTGTAAAAAAAAGATAAAAAGGTATTAATACTCTGACGGGCAGGAAATTGACAAATGAATTCAAGGGATGCGGGAAAATCTTCTGCATTTAAAAGTTCGTAAATTTTTAATTTTAACCGCCTGCCCGTCAGTTTCACGACAGGCCTGCGCAAATCAATCGGATTTTTTTTTATCATGCAACTTTCGCGCGGCAATGCAATTCCCCCAGGTCACAAACAAAGCTCCGAAAGCAAGCGCCATGAAAGCTATAACCGCTATCATGTTGTTCAGTATACTTATAGAGTTGACGGTTGCCAGTTTACGGTTACCTGAAAATGCACGTTTAATCTTAGATATATTTTTTCTTGTAATATCAACATAATAGATTGATATTTTGTAAGTTCTCAAAAAGATCGGGCGATCCACATATTGTGATAGTTTTCTGGATTCCTGCCTTCGCAGGAATGACAGGCGACGGGTACTTTTCTTAAATCGTCATTCCTGCGAACAGACTGTGTCGCAATCCAGTATTGTAGGGATGTTATGAATCCCGGCCTACGCCGGGGTGACGGATCTGGGACTTTTGACAAAACCATTATTCACTCCCACGCAATACAATCCGCAGGACAATTTTTGATGGCATCATCCACTTCTTCTGCAGGATATTCATCAAGGTCTGCCACCTGAACATACCCAAGCTCGCTTACATGGAATACGGACGGGCTGACTTCTTCACAGATGCCGCATAAAGTACAATCACCAAGTTCCACAACCGGGGTTTTCATCACCGCCCCTTATTCACCGCCTGCCCGATTTTCCGGCCGAATGCAACGCTCGCTTCAATGTCCGCATCATCCGGAACATATTTAACCCGGAGATCCGGTTCGATGATCTCAAACTTCATGGCTTCAAGTTCTGCTCTGACCAGCTTTATGGACTCCCCGCTCCAGCCATATGAGCCAAACGCCGCACCTATTTTATTTCTGGGCTTTAACCCTTTCATATACGTCAATGTATCACTGACAGTGGGGAATATGCCGTTATTAAGGGTCGGCGAACCAACCACAATGGCTTTAGCATCAAGAACTTCAGTTATGATATCACTCCGATGGGAACTTCGGATATGGATAGGCCTGGCAAAAACACCTTCCTGAGAAATTCCATCTGCAATTGCTTTTGCCATCTTTTCCGTGCTGTGCCACATGGTATCGTAAATAACAACGGCTTTTTTCCCGGCGATTTGATTACTCCATTGAACATAGGCCTCAATGATTTTGCCCGGATCTTTCCTCCAGAAAATCCCGTGATCCGGACAAATCATTTTGATTTCAAGGCCGATTTCGGAAACATGTTCGATAAGCTTAAGAATTTTAGGCGCATACAGCATCAGGATATTTGCAAAATATTTTTTGGCATGGCTCATAATTGTGGGGCCCACCACGTCATCAAACATTTCATAACCGGCATAATGCTGACCAAATGCATCACTTGAAAAAAGAATCTGATCTTCCTTGACATATGTGAACATGCTGTCCGGCCAGTGGAGCATACGGGTTTCAATAAATGAAAGATTACGGGAACCGATATTTAGCTCTTCCCCGTTTTCAACAGCATGATAATTCCATTGCTGTTTAAAATGTTGCGACAAATTTTTCAGCCCCATTTTCGAACAATAAATCGGTTTTTGTTCACCGATGGCGTGCATAATCCGGGGCAACCCGCCGGTATGGTCCATCTCCGTATGATTGCTGATAACCATATCAATCTTTTTAGGATCAATAATTTGAGAAATATGATCAAGAAGTTGGTCCTCATGCCCCTTTTTCACAGTATCAATCAAAATCACTTTCTCATCCACAATCAAAAATGCATTGTAACTTGACCCTTTTTCCGTTGAATATCCATGAAAATCTCTGATATTCCAGTCAATCACGCCAACACTATAAATTCCTTTAGCAATTTCAACAGGCTTCATTTTATCTCCTAAAATTCAACTATTTAAATTTCTCTCCGATGCCCTTTCCATAATCCTGACAAGCCTTTAATCCCTCATCTGTTTCAAGAACGGCATCTTTTAAGCTCAACGCCCCCATATCCACCATATCCATTTTAAACACATGATTCATGGTATCAAAAAGCATTGGCGCTGATTCCCCGCTATGGGTATACGGCCCGAAAGCCCCCCCCATCTTCCCAAGCAGATTCGCTTTTTCCGCCATAAAAAGAAATGTTTTCATTCCACCGGTCATATCCCTATGATAAGTGGGGCAACCAAAAGCATACCCGTCATACCCTGCAATATCCTTTGTATTCTTCAAATCAGAAATTTTTTTAAGAACTGCCTCATTGCCGGAAAAACGAACCCCTTCTGCAATATATTCCGCCATCTTTTCAGTATTTCCCGTCCTGCTTGTATAAGCAATCAACACTTTTTTCATCTTATAATCTCCTATTTTTTATTATTAATCCTCTTTTGCGAAATCGTCCTTCCCAGCACCACATACCGGACATTCCCAGGCTTCGGGTAAATCGTCAAACGAAGTTCCCGGATCAATCCCGCCATCGGGATCTCCTGCTTCAGGGTCATAAACATATCCGCAAAGCTCGCATACATACTTATCCATTATTTCCTCCTTTATCTTATTATCATTAGCGTTATAGTTAGTTAGTTATAAAAATTAATTTGCAATTTATTAAAAAAATTTACTTGGTTATCCACTTCGCTCAAGTTGAGAATAAAACGAAGCTACCTGGTATTCTTAAGTCCGTCATTCCGAGCAAAGGAGCGAAGCGACCGCGACCCGGAATCCAGAAAAAGTTGATAACTTGAGTGAACCGGATAACCAGAAAAATTTATTCACTTTGAACGCACATGGCACCGGGAGCACCTGGTCGGCCCTGCTTTTTTACCGGCAGCTTTTCTATCTTTATGACACTTGAGACATTTGCCGTTCATTACCTGCTTATTGTACAGCGTTTTCCGGACAATCAATTGTTTGATGATGCCGGGTTGTTTTGGAAACAAATCATGGCAGGCATTACAATTGTTTTCAAGTGTCTTCTGATGCTCGTGGTGGGGAAACGTCACCTGGGGCATTCGACCCTTTTCAATGACAATGATTTCAGCGCCTTTGCTTTCAGCATCTTGCTGGGCATATGAAAAAACTGCTAAAAAAACAAAAAATAAAACAATAAACAGACAGGTTAATTTTTTACTCATGTTTATCTCTTCTCCTTTTTCCATCTATAACCTGCATTCCTCACGAGCCGAATTTGCTAAAAAGATGCAAAGCGCAGGACATGAAAAGCCGTAGTGAGCTACTGCGATTGTCCTGCAACGCCGCAGATGCGGTGAAATCGGCTCGTGAAAAAGCTGATCAATATGCTTCTTTATAAGCCAGATCATCCTCGGAAAGCTTGTCTTTAAACATATAAAATGCCCAGACCTGATACCCGATGACAATGGGAATAAATACAAGTACGACAACCAGCATAATTGTTAACGTCAATTGACTTGCCGACGCATTATGCGCGGTTAATGAATAAAGTGAGTCCACGCTTGAAGGAAACATGTTCGGGTACAGTCCGATAATACAAAAAAACGTCGCACTGACAATGGTTGCGGCAGAAGCAAACCAGGCTTTAAAATATGCCCCTTTAATCAGAAAAAATTTGATGCCCAATAACGATAAAACCGTAATCAAGGGAACAATAAAAAGAATGGGATGGGACAGATAATTAACATACAACGGCGTTGCAAAATACGTTGCAATCAAAAACAATACCGAAATCCCAAGCAGCCCGAACCATACGTTGTTAGCTGTCGCCACCGAACGGTCATGCAATTGTCCGGGTGTTTTAATTGATAACCACAATGCGCCATGCTCAAGAAACCAGAGCAGAAAAAGTACGCCCCCTAAAATGCCATAGGGATTTAACAAATATAGCAGATTTCCGTGATACCCGTTCGCATCGATTGGAAGCCCTTGAAAAATATTGGCGAACGCAACGCCAAAAAGAATGGCCGGGGCCACGCTTCCGATAAAAATACAGGTGTCCCACAACTTTTTCCACCCGGGAGACTCAATCTTTCCGCGAAATTCAAACGAAACACCCCGGATGATGAGGGCAAACAAAATCATTAACAAAGGTGTATAAAACGAAGAGAACATAACGGCGTAAACCTGGGGAAAAGCGGCAAAGGTTACGCCCCCGGCAGTAATCAACCACACTTCATTACCATCCCATAAGGGCCCGATGGAATTAATCATCAATCGTTTATCAATATCATTTTTACCCAGGAAAGGCAATAAAGCCCCTACCCCAAAGTCATATCCGTCTGTCATAAAAAAAACCGCCCACAACAGACCCCACAGAAAAAACCATATGGATTGCAAAACTGTTTCCATTTCAAACCCCCTTTATTCCGAAACCGGCCCTTTTCTCGCATTTATAAAAATCAAATAAAAACCAACCGCCCCGAGAAATGAATAAAGCAGTACAAAAGCGATCAAAGAAAACAATACCTGAGAGGTGGCAATCGGAGACGCGGCATCCGAAGTTTTCATCAATCCATATACAATCCAGGGCTGACGCCCGACTTCCGCCAGAACCCAGCCGATCTCTATTGCAATATAGGGCAATGGGATGGATAAAAGCATGATTTTGAGATAATTCGGGCTTTCTATGAGGCGATTGCGTTTAAACCAGCCGACAATGGTCAACAGGATAAACAAGGTGCCCAAACCGACCATCATACGAAATGAAAGAAATGTTAATAAAACCGGAGGGCGCTCATCTTTTGGTATATCTTTCAGTCCTGTTACTTCAGCATTGAAATCATGGTGACTCAGAAAGCTGAGAAGGCCTGGCAAGGAACCCATCTCGATCAGGTTCTTTTCATTTTTTTCATCCGGTATTGTAAGCAGATGAATGGGCGCCTGGGTGGTTGTTTCCCAGTGAGACTCCATGGCCGCAAACTTTGCCGGTTGGACTTGTGCGACATGAACACCATGACTGTCCCCTGAGATAGCTACAAAAAGAGAACCGACCAGACCAAATACAAGTGCAATCTTAAAGGAACGGGTAAAAAATTCAATATGCTGTTTTTTCAACAAATGATATGCGCTGATACCCATTACAAAAAAAGCTCCCAACACATACGCGCTGCTGATCATATGAAAAAATTCAAGGATACCGAATTTGTTTGTAATAACTGCCATAAAACTATCCAATTCCGCCCGGCCGTTTCGCATGACATACCCGACGGGTTGCTGCATCCACCCGTTGGCCAGCAGTATCCAGAGAGATGAAAAAGAACCGGCCAGGGCCACCAGCCACATTACCAAAGCATGGGCCTTTTTTGACAATTTCTTCCACCCGAACACCCATACACCTATCAGGGTTGACTCCAAAAAAAATGCTGTGGTGGCTTCAATGGCCAAAAGCGATCCAAAAATATCTCCCATAAAAATGGAATATCTTGACCAGTTTGTACCGAATTGAAATTCAAGCGTGATACCGGTGACCACGCCCACGGCAAAATTAATTAAAAACAGTTTGCCCCAGAACTTTGTCATGGACAGATATATCTCATCCCCGGTGCGGACATATTTAGTCTCCATGTACGCCACCAGGACAGAAAGCCCCAACGTCAAGGGAACAAACAAAAAATGAAACATGGTCGCAGCGGCAAACTGCAACCGTGAAAGGAGCACAACATCCATATGGCTCTCCTCCTTAAGATGATATTAAGGGACTCACCCTAATCAATACAACGCAGTAGATGGGATTTTTTACGACGCCATCAACTTGCCGGCAATTTCGCGTCCATAGTCCTGGGCCATATTAATACCGCCACCGAGCCGGCTTGATTTAAGCATTAACGGCCCGCCGACCATATCCATTTGAAAAATATTTTTCATTGTATCAAAGATCCGCCCGGACGCCTCACCGCTCCAGCCAAAGGCTCCGAACGAAGCCCCGATTTTATTTTGCAACTCGGCGTTTTCCGCCAAAAAAAGAAAGGTCTTCATGCCCTGCATCATATCACCATGGTAGGTGGCTGACCCAAACACATAGGCGTCATAACCGTTTAAGTCATCTTCAGATTTAATGTCTTTCACGTTCACAACCTTTACTTCATGGTCTGAAAACCTTATCCCTTCAGCAATAATTTCGCCGATTTTCTGAGTTGCATTCTTCCTTGTCGCATAAACAATCAGCACTTTTGCCATCATTTAATCCTTATTATAATGCCTTCCAAAATCCATGAAGGTTACAATATTCACGGGCAACAACCTGATCCGCCACAACGTTAAACATTGCTTCAGGGACATCGCCGGGATTTAAAAACTGGCGATAGATTTTGCCGTCAGCGATGATTTCGATCCACTGGATATAATGTTTTTCTTCCATGGGATGGGCCACTTCACCCACTTTAACTTTAACACCACCGTCGAATTTCTCAATTACCGGCACATGTTTTTCCTTTGCCGCATCCACCGTATTTTCGACAAGCAGCGTCATGGGCTGACCACAGCAAACCAGTTGCCCGTTACTTCCGAATAATACTTCGACGATATTGCCGCATAATTCACATTTATAAACTTCTAATCGTTTCGCCATTTTAAATTACCTCCTTTGATATTTTTATGATAATGCCATCAGCTCCTTTGCCAACAAACGAATATGCCCCATCTCTTCTTTGATAATCAGATCAAGCCTTGCCGCCCCAAATTTTTCAGGGACAAGATTCTTCATGCCCAGATAAAATACAATGGAATCCTTTTCCGCGGTTATGGCTGCTTTAAGAATTTCCTTCATCGATGAAATATCTATATCTTTTTCAAAAAATATCCGGGTATCTGCAAGAGCCTTTAGATACAATGCGTTTTCATCTTCCGGATCAAAAGTTGTGCTAACAGATTCCGTATCAGACAATTCGGATTGTAAATCAGCAAAAGTCTGCTCATGCTGTCCTTCCATTTTGGCCAGGCTTAACAAAAGCTCTTTTTCAGAAACGCCGCTGACACTCACAGCAGCTGCCTGATAAAACTTTACTCCATTTCTTTCAATCTGTTTTGCCATTTCAAATATATCTTTTGCGCTGAAATCATAGCTCATCCATCTTCCTCCGATAGAAAAATGCTATTAGAGGCGGGGGCTTTCCCCGCCATTTAAACAAAAAACAAAGCCATCAACTAATAATTTTCACCTAAAAGCTCAAAATAAGCTTGGGGATGCGCACAGGCAGGACACATTTGCGGCGCTTCATCTCCTTCATGGAGATACCCGCAGTTACGGCATCGCCAGACAACAGATGAATCTTTTTTAAAGACCTTGCCTGCATCCAAATTTGCCGCAAGATCCCGATACCTTTTTTCATGCTGTTTTTCAGCAACGCTGATTGCTTCAAACACCATGGCGATAGCTTCAAAGCCCTCTTCACGGGCAATCCTGGCAAATCCGGGGTAGATATCCGTATGTTCACAATTTTCCCCATCAGCAGCGGCTTTCAGATTTTCAAGGGTTCCTCCGACCACCCCTGCCGGAAATCCTGCTGTGATTTCCAGTTCACCGCCTTCCAAAAAACTAAAAAACCGCTCTGCATGTTCTTTTTCCTGATTCGCTGTTTCTTCAAAAACGGCCGAGATCTGGACATACCCTTCTTTCTTTGCTTTGCTCGCAAAATAGGTATACCGGTTACGCGCCTGGGATTCCCCGGCAAATGCTTTTAATAAATTTTGTTCTGTTTGTGTGCCTTTTATACTGCCCATTTTAAAAAACCTCCTGTTTGTAACGTGATTGTAATTGATTGTAATGATTATCGTTTATCATAAAAAAAAGGAAAGCCAGGGATTAACCTTAAAATAAGAACTAATCCCACTTTCCCTTATCCTCATGCGTCTTTTTTTCAGATTCTGCAATTTTCTTAATCCGATAAGCCGAATCCCTCAAAATACCATATAAAACCCCGCAACCAGTATCTTCCCGATCTTTATCCCCTAAATCCGCAAGGGCAATCATTTTCTCAACAAGGGTGAGCGTTTTTTTGATATTATTGTTACAAGCTTTCATTTAATTACAGGCTTTAAAGGGTTGATTGGTCCTGCGAAAATTTTACACTTTAATGTTTGGCATTATTTAGATTCAAAATACATGCCAACAATAAAAGCCGACCACATAAAACTGATATGTGTCAATTGCCGGGTCCTTGTTTCCAGTGCATTCCAATTTCATTAAAATAATTGTTACCACGGTTATCGATTAATTGATCATTAAAAAAAAGTATATTCAGAAGCTTGTATATGATACAGTTAACTATGATATGACAAAAACAATCTGTCAAACTATACATTAACCATTTGCAAACATTATATATATACATTTATCGCGCGTATCAGTTTTGATTGTGACACACAATTGTTTCATATAATGTACTGATACGAATGGAAAGGGATAATTTAATTAAAAAAAATGGAAAAAGGAATGAAACCTACTCCCCGCCCAATTAACAAGGCCATTATCTCCGTTGGATTTGGAATCATAGCCTTCTATCTCAACTTTCACGCCATTAGTTTTTCAGAATTTCCTCAGTTCAAAATAAGCATCTTGATGGGATTGCTTTTTCCTTTAATCATTACCCTGGCCTGGGGATGGCGATATGGCCTTTTATCGGCTTTGGCCGGAGGCTGTCAATCCATGTGGTGGCTGTGGCAATCGGATGGCTACGGAATTTTTTATTCCGTGCCTGTATTCATACTATGGATTGTATGGCATGGGGCCTGGTCGGCATATCGAAAAAGACATAAATCAACCAAATGGTTTCACAGCATGTATGCCGTGGAACTGATCTTCAGGATATTCTGTGAACTGGGATTCTATACGGTATTCCGATGGCTTGTGTCGTTGAACCCCCCAGCCTGGGCGCCTGAGATTACGTGGACATATGTCCCTTACTCATGGGTTCATTTTGTAGTCATAAAGCATACAATAATTGCCTACATTCTCTTACTTCTATGCCATGTTTTGCTCAGTTTGGGGCCGGTAAGGCGATTCTTCAGACTGGATTCAACACCGAGACAGAAAAACACAACATACATTGTCAGCGCGTCTATTCTATTGGGACTTTTCATTTGGTTCTTCGACAGTATGATTATGTATCTGACTTTTTATGAAGGTAGCAAGAAATTCATTGAGGCCATGGCGTTGGACATCCTGCCGAAGGATTTGTTTCAAAAAAATCTTTTTTTGTTTGTTTGTCTTATTGCCGGCCTGCTGATTTCAAAATTATTATCACAAAAATTTGAAGGGGAAAGGGCGCTGCGGAAGAGTGAAAAAAAATACCGGAACCTTCTTGAGACAACATCAGAAGGATGCTGGCAAATAAACCCTGAATTAAAAATCGTCGAAGTTAACCCTGCCCTTTGTAAAATGCTTGGCTACAGCCGTGAAGAAATGATCGGCAAGACACCTTTTGACTTTACTGACGATGAGAACCAAAAAAATTTTATTGAGCAAACCTCAAAGATATCCCCCACAGCACATCGCAGTTATGAAATTGTCTTAAAAAAAAAGAACGGAGAAGACCTGCAGGCCTATTTTAATTCCACCACAATCCGAGATGAATCCGGAAAGGTACAGGGCGCCTTTGCATTTATTTCTGACATCACCAAGCGCAAACAAATAGAAGAGGATCTACAACAAAGCGAACGATTATTGACTAATTTATTTGACAGTATTCAGGATGGCATCAGCGTTCTTAATCCGGACCTGACAATCGTCCATGTCAATCAAGTGATGAATCAGTGGTATTCGAAAAACCTGCCCCTGGAAGGAAAAAAATGTTATGAATGCTACCATAATGCCGACAAGCCATGTGATCCGTGCCCGACCCTTCGTTGCTTTGAATCCGGCAAGACAGAGTGGAATGTGGTGCCGGGACTTGCGGGATCTTCGATCAAATGGATTGAACTGTTCAGTCATCCAATTAAAAATAAAGAGTCGGGTGAAATAACCGGAGTCGTTGAATTCGTTCGTGACATCACCGAAATCAAAAGAACAAAAGCCCAACTCCAGCAGGCCCAGAAAATGGAATCCGTGGGGCGTCTGGCCGGCGGGGTGGCCCATGATTACAACAATGCGCTTTCCGTGATCATCGGCTTCACCGAAATGGCAATCGATAACGTTGACCCGGCCGGGTCTCTTCGTAATGATCTCGATGAAGTCCTCAGGGCCGCAAAACGGGCAGAAAACATTACCCGGCAACTGCTGGCCTTTGCCCGCAAGCAGATCATCGCGCCCGAAGAGCTTGAGTTAAACGAGAACGTGGAGAGTATGCTCAAAATGATCCGGCGCCTTATCGGAGAGAACATTGATCTTGCCTGGCTGCCGGGGACAGGCCTGTGGTCAGTTAAGATGGACCCATCCCAGATCGACCAGATCCTGGCCAATCTTTGCGTCAACGCCAGGGATGCCATTGAAGATGTGGGCAAGGTCACCATTGAAACGGAAAATGTCACCTTCAACACAGCCTACTGCGCCGATCACCCCGGTTTTGTCCCCGGCGAATTTGTCCTGCTGGCCGTAAGCGATAACGGCTGCGGCATGGAAAGGGAAATATTGAACAATATTTTCGAGCCGTTTTTCACCACAAAAGATGTGGATAAGGGCACCGGCCTGGGGCTGTCCACGGTCTACGGCATCGTTAAGCAGAACAACGGATTTGTCAATGTTTACAGCGAACCGGGCAAAGGAACGACCATCAAGATATACCTGCCCCGACATGAGGGTAAGGCTGTAATGACCCAGAGGGAAAGCACGGTGGAAATTCCGCAAGGCCACGACGCGACGATCCTGGTGGTGGAGGACGATCTCCAGATCCTGAAACTCGCCGAAAAAATTCTTGCCGGGCTGGGCTACACCGTGTTGACCGCAGGCACTCCAAAAAAGGCCTTGGGCCTGGCCGAGGAACACGCAGGCGAGATTCACCTGCTGATCACCGACGTAATCATGCCTGAAATGAATGGGCATGAACTGGCCCAACAGCTGCAATCCCTTTACCCGACCGTCAAGTGCATATTCATGTCCGGATATACGGCAAATGTCATCGCCCATCACGGCGTCTTAGACAAGGGGGCGCACTTTCTCCA
>JAOZOL010000021.1:0-10693 GCA_029933295.1 Desulfobacterales bacterium
GGGGATAAGAGAGGATGACGAAAAGTTTTGCATTAATCTTGCTTGCCCTGAACAATGAATTGATTTTTATACAGATGGGGGGTAAAAATAACGTAACCTGAAACCAGACCATTCAATCTGATGAATAAACCTCTGCTGTAACGCTGATGATCACCTGCCTGCATCAACCGATATCCCGCAGGGATTTATTCGGACCCTGTATGTCCGATTTTTTTATGTGCCGGCACGCCGTATACTTTTTTATAAGACCTGCAGGCCGGGCAGAGTTCTTCCTCCAGTTTGACAAAATTGTACAAAAGCCCTTTACCATTTTCCCTTGCCCGTGTACAAACCGGGCATGTATTTTTGCAAAAACCTGCCAGGGATTTCGTTATCTTGCCGTGTTCCATAATTGATCTCCATATTATATATTACCGCGTCAGCGATAAACAAATTACTGTAAATGCATTAAAGAAATCATCTCCTGTACAACAGAGTATGGATCTTGTTTACGAGCGGTCACCTGTTTTATAGCCTGGTCCAGATTACCGTTTTGGTCCCATCTGTTTCGAAGATGACGCGCGACTTCCTTTTCAAGAAGCGATAAAATTTCTTCCTTGATCCGTTCTTTTTGCCATGAGGTTCTTATCCGGCCGGCTTCAAAGTTTTGAAGCATCATTCTTACGAGATCCGTAACACCCTCTCCGGTCGAAGCAATTGTTTTGACCACCGGAATTTTCACTGATGCTTCATCAGCCGAAAGATCCAGCATGGCATGGATATCAGCAACAGCCTGATCAGCCCCGTCCTTATCCGCCTTATTGACAACAAAAATATCAGCAACTTCCATTATCCCGGCCTTAATCGCCTGAATACCGTCTCCCATTCCGGGGACACAGACAACAAGCACCATGTCGGCAGCCTTCACGACCTCCACTTCATCCTGCCCCACCCCGACGGTTTCTATGAGAATAATATCTTTACCAAAAGCATCCATAATTTTGACCACATCCCGGGCCGCCAGGTTTAAACCGCCTAAAGCGCCACGGGTGGCCATGGAACGGATGAATACATCGTCTATTGTGCTGACTTCCTTCATACGCAGGCGGTCTCCCAACAAAGCGCCTCCGGAAAACGGACTTGACGGGTCCACGGCAATGATCCCGATTTTAAATCCCTGGTCAGAAAGCTCCCGGGTCAACCGGTCAGTCAGGGTGCTTTTCCCGGCGCCCGGAGAGCCGGTGATTCCAATAACGCACGCCTTTCCTGTCATGGGATAAATTATTTGCATTGCATCCAGCCATCCCGTGTCCCGATTCTCGACCCGGGTAATCAGTCTTGCCAGACCACGAACCGATCCTTTTCTCATTTCGGCGATCTGGCTTTCCCATTCTTGCCTCATTGAATTTTTCTCCGTCTATGGATTGTCTTTTGCTTTAATCCCCTATGATAAAGCAGAATAAATCCCAACCTCATTTTCCCGAAAACGGGAAACTGCAAAAATGATAACGTTTAATCCTGGCACAAACTTTTGGGCCAACGATTCAGGATCAGGGCCTAAACCACCAACAACACACATGATCATCCTGTAACAGTTTCCCGCCATCGCGAGAATGAAACTGGCACCCAACCTTCTTTTTTTTATCGAGGCTGGTTATCATAATTTATATAGAGATTTTACCTGCCCTTGAAAACCGGCTCTCTTTTTTCAAGAAATGATTTAAACCCTTCCATGAAATCATCACTTTTCAGGCACACATCAAGGACATATGCCTCGTAGTCGAGGGCCTGGGGCAAATCTGTCTTATAAAAATTCTGCAAACCCCTTTTGACAAAAGCGATCGGAATCGGCGCATTTTTTGCCATCCGTTCCGCCATTTTATATGTAACGGGCAGCAATTCTTCATGTGGCACCACCTTGTTTACCATACCAATCTCCAATGCCTCCCGGGCATCTATTATTTCACCGGAAAATAACAACTCCGCAGCCTTCGCATATCCGACCAATCTCGGCAGAAAGTGAATCCCCCCCCAGTCGGGAAAAGCGCCCCGCCGGGTAAAGACCTGTCCGAATCTGGCTTTTTCACTGGCAATCCGGATATCACAGGAAAGCGCCAGGTTACATCCGCCGCCGGCCGCAACACCATTAACGGCGGCGATAACTGGTTTTTCAATTGAATTAATGGCCAGAACGGTTTTGCACATGGTATGTCTTTCACTGGAAACCGTATCAGCAAGCGCCTTGGTTTCCCCGGACACAAATTCATTAACATCACCGCCTGTGCAAAAAGCTTTGTTGCCGGCCCCTGTAATGACGATCACCCGAATTTCCGTGTCTGCTCCGGCGTCTTCCACGGCTTCGAGGATCTCATTTCTCATATTACCGGCAAATGCATTATATTTCTCCGGCCGGTTTAAAGTTATGGTAGCAATCTTATCTTTTTTATCTAAAAGGACATATTCCCATTGCATCATTTACCTCCAAACACTGCCTTCAGTTGTTGTGTTAATAAATCAGCACCACGCATCAGTTCCAGAAAAATTTTATCGGTCTTATCAATCTGTTTTATCAGGCCGGCAATCTGCCCGGCCGGCATAATCGCAGTATCCGCATCGCCTCCTGACTGAATGTATTTTGCATCAGCCTTATCACCTCTGAGATGCTTGTCCTCCAAATGCTTGTCCGGATTCTGAATCATATCCACTGCGCGGTTTTTTAAAACACGGATGGGCATGGCATCTTTGCCGAGAAGGATTGTGGAATCGCTATCCGCTTCCACAATAAGTTGTTTAAAAAAATCAGGGGTTGGGCATTCATGCGTGGCGACGAATCGGGTCCCTAATTCAACCCCTTCAGCGCCTAATGCAAAAGCGGCGACAAGACCCCGGGCATCTGCAATCCCGCCGGCAGCAACGACGGGTATCTTTACGGCATCTGCCAATTGGGGCACCAGGCACATGGTTGTTGTTCCCTGTCGACCAACGTGACCGCCGGCCTCAAAACCTGTGGCGATGACTGCGTCAACACCACAGGTTTGAGTTTTAAGTGCCATTTCTCTGGAGGAAACTTTATGCAGCACTCTTAAACCAGCCTCTTTGATACGCTCCATAACCTTCGCCGGGTTACCGGCAGACGTAGTAATGGTTTTGATTCCGGATTCAATTGCTATTTCAAGCGCATCAAAGGCATTCTTGCGATAGAGGGGAATATTAATTCCAAATGGCTGATCCGTTAAATCCCTTGCTTTTTTAACTTCCAGAAGTAATTGGTCCGAAGATAGGCCGGAGGCGGCAATCTGGCCGAAGCCACCGCTGTTTGATACAGCCGCCGCCATTTCGCCAAGCGTGATAAGCCGCATGGGGCCTAAAATAAATGGATATTTAGCTCCGGTAATCTCTGTGATTCGATTCGTTACCATACTTGCCTCCTAAAAAAGCCCGGACACCATAAGCTCTACGATAAATTTGACTTGATAAATGCCCCCACGTCTTTTATGGACGTGCCTGAAGTAAACACACCCATGACACCCATTTTGTTTAACTCAGGGACATCCTTGTCCGGGATGATCCCTCCGACAATGACCAGAATATCATTTGCATTTTGTTCCCTTAATTTTTCAATAATCTTCCGCGTCAGCGTCAGATGGGCTCCTGATAAAATAGAAAGGCCCACAACATTAACATCTTCCTGAATGGCTGCGCTGACGATTTCTTCCGGTGTCTGTCTCAGGCCTGTATAAATAACCTCAAACCCAAGATCCCGTAAACCATAGGCAATAACTCTGGCACCGCGCTCATGGCCATCCAAACCCGGTTTGGCAACCAATACTCTAATTTTCTTTTCCGTATTCATTTTAAACACCTCACTATCTCACTATTTTTCTCATTAATGATGCGCCGTATCGAAAATCTGAGATATATCTTTCTGGTCATTGAAATAAGCTCCTATAAAATTGAAATATCCTATAGGAGCGTATTTTATTCTATACGAGGCCACTATCAACGCCGCAGGCAATCAAGCGTTCAAATTCTCCGGCGGGCTTGAAAAACGCCAGTCCGTATTTGTCATAGAATTCCTGTAACCGCCCAAGCGTATATTTAACCCCCTTCTGGCTGACATAACGACCGGGGCCATGCCAGCAGTCAGGGAACCCGATTCCTATGACGGAAGCAAGATCCATGCTGTAATAGTTTTTAACAACCCCTTCATCCAGACAATGAAATGCCTGATTGGCCATTGCGAGCAAAAGCATTTCTTTGGCTTCCTCACGGGTCGGGGTCGGCAGAGATTCATTCCGGACAACATGCTCTAATGCTGATTTATCCGGTTTCATGCCCGGGCCGTAAAAACAGGGTTTTCCCGCGCCCAGATAACCGGCCTCATACATTTTAACCAGGGTTTTCGGCATCGTTATCAGCTCCGGCTTTTTTGCCTGCATATAAGAGCCGGCATGATAGATGACATTTCCGCCGGCGGTTCCATAAATATTCAACGGGCCCTGGGGAAAACCGGCTTCAAGGGCTAACTGGTCAATTTCCCAGGGATCAACCCCCATTTCCGCCAGATAAAAACCGGCCATAACATAAACACCGAATGTTCTGCTGGTATAAAAACCAGGGCCATCACCGACAATAACACAGGTTTTTCCCTGCTGCCGGCCGGAAGCGACTGCGGTTGCAAGCGCACTTTCAGATGTTTGCGGCCCTTGAATGATTTCCAGAAGCGGCATTAAAGGGACCGGTGAAAAATAATGCATTCCCACAACCATTTCCGGACGTGCGGATTCAGCGGCGATTTCCTGCATGGGAATAGTCGATGTATTGGACGCAAAGACGATATCCGGATTAATGTCCTGAACCTGCTTGAGAACCTTTCGTTTTAAACCAAGGTCTTCAAAAACCGCTTCAATCACCAAGGGAATAGTTTTCAATTCATCATAATTATCGGTTACACGAATATTATCCATCACCATATTTTTTCGTTCCAGAGTCCAGCGCCCCTTTTTTACCAGAGGGTCCAGGCCCTTGCCGATATTTTCTTTTGCTGCTTCAGCGGTCTTTATGTCAATGTCGATAAGCAGTGCTTTTATCCCTTTATCCGCACAAACCTGGGCAATACCCTGTCCCATCAAACCGGCGCCGATAATTGCCAGTTCAGGTGCGGGGATTGCTTTTTTCAAGTTAACAATGGACAATCTCGGCGCAATGCTTGTCATTAAAAAGAAAAAGTCAATCTTATTTTTTACATTGGGATGCTCAATCAACGGGGCAAAGTGAGTTACCTCGTTTTTCGCGGCTTCTTCAAAAGGCAATGCAAGCCCTTCTTCAATGGCATCAATCGCCGCCGTCAAATAAGGTTTTTCCGAACAGATGGCAAACCGTTCCCGAGCTTTTTTAATCAATGCCTCCCGAACTTTCTTGGTTGGTTTTGATGGTTCTTTCCACTTGGGATCATAGTTCCGATTGACCATGTCCGGATGGGATTCAAGCCATTGTTCAGCATCGCTCTGAATGTCTTTTTTGTTGGTTATTGTAACCAAAGCAGAATCAGCGTATGCTTCGGCAGGAAGCACCTGCCCACGCATGACTATCTCCATGGCTTTTTCAAGTCCGATAACTCTTCTTAAGGCTTCCGGTCCGCCGGCTGCCGGGAAAAGGCCGATGTTGACTTCCGGCAATCCCATTTTTGTGCCCGGAGAAGCAAAGACATGGTCACATGTCCATAAAAGCATCTCAAAACCACCTCCCAGTGCGGTTTGGCCGGGAAGAACCGCAACAACAGGAAACGGGCTTCTGGCAAGAGATGCAAATGCGTCCTGAAGCTTCAGGACTGTATATTTCAAGTTCAGCGCTGATCCATCCTTCATAATTTCCATCAGGTTGGCACCGTCTAAAAAACTTTTTTTCTTAAGTGACGCTAAAATAACGCCTTTGACATTATCGCGGTTTGCTTTTTCAGTAGCGACCGCCAAATCTTTGATGAACTGATCTCCAATGGTGTTGACCGGTCCTGCTGTATCTATGAGCAATGTTGCGATGTTCTTTACAGGATCAAGTCGGTATATAACTTCAGGCATTTTTTTGTCTCCTAAAATAGATTATTCTTTTCAAAAAGGGCTTTACACTTGTACCATAATCGCTTCACCCTGGGTTAAACCTCCGCATATGGCAGCCACAGCTTTTCCTCCGCCTCTTCGCCGGAGTTCGTACATCATGGCCATGGTGATTCGCAGACCGGAAGCGCCTACCGGATGCCCAATAGCAATTGCACCGCCGTTAACATTGGTTTTCGCTATCA
Organism: Desulfobacterales bacterium; assembly: GCA_029933295.1. GTDB lineage: Bacteria > Desulfobacterota > Desulfobacteria > Desulfobacterales > Desulfosalsimonadaceae > JAOZOL01. The sequence goes on from JAOZOL010000021.1 coordinate 6,278, forward strand.
GCTCATGCCATTTTTTTTCATCATTTTCCGCCAGTATTTTGGTGCTGACCAGGGGCATTGCGGCAAAAGCCTCATTGATTTCAATCAGACTGATGTCGTCAATGTTCATCTTTGTTCTTTCCAGCAGCTTGTTGATGGCAAATGCGGGAATCCACGATATGCCGTAAGGCATGTCGGTTCTCCCGACCTGATCAATGATCGTCCCAAGAATGGGAAGACCCAGTGCCTTTGCTTTTTTTTCAGTCATAACCACCATGGCAGACGCGCCGTCATTTAACCCTGGCGCGTTCCCGGCCGTAGTGGTCTTGGCCCCGAATACCGGCGGAAGCATTTCGGTCCCCGCAATGCTTCCCGTGGGTCGCGGCATTTCATCTGTTGTGAAAATATATTTTTGTCTCCCCTTTTTTACCGGTATGGGAACGATTTCATCTTCAAATTTTCCGGCTTTCATGGCTGCCGCCCATTTTAAATGGGAACCCATTGCAAAAGTGTCCAGCATTCTTTTGGGAACATTATATTTTTCAGCGCCGTCTGATGCATCGACCGCCACTGAATGATAACCGGGATACATAATGGGGAATATCGGATCAGGCATCTTCAGCTCACCGATTCTGACACCGGTCCTGAGTTGGCGCGACATATGAGGCGCCCTGCTCATGGCTTCGGTGCCGATTATCAACGCAGACTCTATTTCGCCCAGCCGAACACCCCAGAGCGCCATTCGAAGTGCGGTAAGGGGCGAGCAGCAGGCCGTATCAATAGTTGTTGTAAATACATCACGGCCGAGTTTAAGGCCGATTTGTCTGCCGGTGACCGATCCGGTCTCATAGGAACTCGGAATACAGTTTCCCACAAAAATCTGATCGATTTCGTCTTTAACATTATTTCCTGCAGCCTCCAGTGTGGCATTTGCAACATGAACAGCCACATCAAGCGGCTCCATTTGCGAAAGAGAACCGAGGTATTTGCCAAAAGGAGATCTTTTGGCGCTTACAATGACACATTTTTCAGACATTCTTTTCTTCCTCCCAAATTTTTTTATTTACATCTTATATATCTGTATAAAAATCAGTTTAATTAGCCATTTCATAACGTGTTTCGCACAAAAAAGACGAATCGCTCTTTACTCTTTTTGTACCGACCTGACAAACGTCTGCATGTTGTCGATTGTTTCAAGTGCATCAATACTGTTTTCCAGATTTGCTGTTGTCTGATTACCAAGCACAGGCGTGCACAGGTCTATAAATTTAGCTGAAATCTTAGATTTTTTTTCGTCAAGTTCCGGTATGGCCTTTAAAATATCTGAAACAGCTGAATATGATTTCCCGGAATCTGTTTCGATTTCAACCCTTGCTTCCAGCGCCTGGAAGTCCTGCGTTTGGTTGACCGTTATTTTCGCCATAAAATCTCTGATTGCAGCATCCTTTACCTTTTCCTCGGTAAAAGCCTGCATCCCGGTATTTTCATTTAATAGCGCATTGGCCACACAGTATGGAATACAGAATTTTCCTTCCAGGCCTGTATTGGCTTCCATCTTGCTGGCGGCAGACAGGGCCAGTTCGGAGGAAAAAATGCGGATTGCTTTAATATCCTTAGATTCTATTCCTTCTTTATGTGCGATGGCACGGGATGCTTCGATGGGGGAATGGGTGGCATGGCAGGAGGCGTGGTATTTCTGCGCCAGATTTTCAATCTCCCATGTCTTGCCTATCGTGTTCACAATTTCTTCATTCACACTGCCCTGGAACACTTTAAAAAAACCGTGATTGCCTTCAATTACATCTTCAGCGCCGGTGAACCCATCCCTTGCAAGAAGTGCGGCCATTAATCCAGCCTGAGATGCTTTACCAGCATGAAAGGATTTGCTCATTGTGCCGAAAGATATCTTCAAGCCGGAAGCCTGAGTTCCGGCAATTCCCAAGGCATTAGCGGATTGTTTTTCATCCAGTCCCAACATGTTCGCACAAGCAGCAGCCGAAGCAAAATGCCCAAGCGTTGAGGTGGGATGACAGCCGGACATGTAATGTTCAATACCGCCACAGGCTCCGACAACTGCGCCAACTTTCAGGCCGATAATATAAGCGGCAAGAAAATCACTGCCGGATTTCTCCTTCCACTCCGAAAGCGCAAGAATAGAGGGGAATATCGTCACGGATGGATGACCCAGAAAATGCTCCAGTGTATCGTCATAATCAAGAACATGGGAAGCAGCACCATTAATCAAGGCTGCCTGGCAGGCTGTTTTTTGGGTATCGATCCCCAACACTGTCGCTTGCTTATTCCCGCCCATCAGATCACAAAATTTAATTAATTTCTCAACCAGGGGGTCATCTTTTCCGGCGAATGTCACACCCAGCCAATCTTTAAAAGCAACCTTGGCATGATCAAAAACAGGAGAGGGGATGTCCGATTTTTTGGTTTTGGTGATAAAACGAGCTAATGTTTTGGTCAGTTCGATAGATTTTTCCGGCACGGTTGAATACCTCCTCATACTTAAACAATATAATTAATAAACCTGAATTCTGACAAAATAAATCTCCCGGCAAAAAATTTTATGTCTGCTTATTATGCCAGGGCAGCTTTGCGTTCGGGTCACTCCAGAATATGGACAGAAACAGTGATATTAGAAAGCCTCCCAGCAAAAAAGCAGTAATTATTGAACCTGTCATCATTTTGATGTCAAGATTAGTAAACAACCAGCCGCCAGCCAACAGGTTGATCCATCCCCAGATAACATTTACAGCCGGACTGGATTTTTGAGAAAAGGGCGTCATGTGATGTTTACCGCAAATCCCCTGAACCAGATGCGGAATCGCATTAAATAAAAACATGCCTGAAAAAAATATTTTTATTAAATCTGCCATTTTTATGCTCCGCCATTCACATTAAAAGCCAAAATAATATCTATAGATGTTCCCATAAATAATTTCACTTCGTTATCGGTCGCCGGAGTATTACAATACGCTTTCCTCCCTCTGGCCTTGTGAAATTAATTATCTGAAAATCTACGTTGCAGCGTTTTTAATATATTTAAATTAATGCGGGTTTTGCTTCACCAAAAACATTTCTGAGTACATCACAAATTTCCTGCAATGTGGCATAACTCTTGACGCAAGATAGAATGTCCGGCATCAGGTTGATCGATTCGTCGGCGGCGTTCTGTTTCAGTTTTTTGAGGTTTTGTGCAACCAGGCTGTTATCCCGTTCATCTTTCAGGCGTTGAAGATTATCTTTTTGACGCTGCTCCGCGCTGGCCATCAATTCCGGCGAATACACTTCTTCAACACTGCGGTTGACCTGAACGTCTATTTCATCAGGGCCCGTAAAACAATTGACGCCCACAACAAACTCTTCCTTGTTTTCAATCTTTTTCTGTTTTTCATAGGCGCTTTTGGCAACTGCCTTTTGCATATAACCATTTTCAATGGCAGCAACAACCCCGCCCATTTGTTCAATTTTATCGAATTCCGCCCTTGCCTTGGATTCAATTTCATCTGTCATCGATTCCATAAAAAAGGACCCGGCCCAGGGATCTATTGTCTCTCCCAGCTTGGCCTCGTATATTAAAACCCGGGTTCCATCATAGACCAGCTGCTGGGCTTCCAGGCTGTGCCCCAACCCCAGTGGTTCGTCAAACGGAGGATATACACCCGGAAGGCCTCCGGACATTCCGGCTGCCATTGCTCCGACAACTGATCGGACAAGATTATTTAAAGGCCTCTGCAACTGAGTGCTGCTGCATCCTATGTGAGCTGTGGAAATCTGCCGGATCATCATGGCCTTTGGATTTTTTACGCCAAAACGTTCTTTCAGCATGCGGGCCCACATTCGCCGGGCAGCACGCTGGAAAGCAATTTCTTTATAAAACTCCATGCTTCCGCCAAAGGCGTTAAAAGTAAATCGGGGTGCAAAAACATCAATATCAAGCTCCGCATCAACCCCTGCCTGAAGATAGGCGGCGCCGATCAGCATGCTGAAGGCAAGATCCTGGGTCCTTGTGGCCCCGGCTTCACGCATATGATATCCACCGATACTGGTAATATTGAATTTCGGCATCTTTTCGGTACAAAAGACAAGGGTATCACGGAACAGACGCAAAGAGGGACCTGGAGGAAATATATAGGTACCCCGGCCAATATACTCTTTTAAGATATCATTTTGAGGTGTCCCCCTTAATTTATGAAGAGGAATACCGCGTTGTTCGGCCAGTGCCGCGTACATGGCGATAATTATCGCCGCAGGCGCATTAATGGTAAAGTTTGATGCAATTTTGTCCAGATCCAGATCTCCGGTATAAGGCTCGTAGATGATTTCAAAATCCCTTAAGGAATCTATCGCCACGCCCACCCGGCCGACCTCTCCCTCTGCATGGGAATCGTCCGAATCATAACCGCATTGTGTCGGCAGATCCATTGC
>JAOZOL010000021.1:10793-18950 GCA_029933295.1 Desulfobacterales bacterium
CCTCTGCATGGGAATCGTCCGAATCATAACCGCATTGTGTCGGCAGATCCATTGCTATGTTCGGAGCGCCTTTACGTCCCAAAGAATGCATCCGGATCAGATAATCCCGATAATCCTCAGCCGTACCGAAACCCGCGTATTTACCTGCACCGCTTGTACCCCACTCAAACCGTGTTTCCGCCTTTGCCATCATTTCCGCAAAAGCCTGCCATTTGGGTACCGGAAAATTGCCGGCGGTAAAGGGAAATTGACCGGGAAAACCAACATCTTCAAGAAAATCGAAATTGTTAATATCATTAGGTGTGTAAAACCGGGTCGGACTTTTTTGAAGGCCTAATTTCTTAAGGTGTGGCGAAATCACATTTTCCTGCCATTGTTGACGTGCCTGTTCTGCTTTTTGATTATTCTTTTTGGTATTTTTCATCGTGTGATCTCTCCTATGCTTATCCAAGGCAGTGACTTCTTAAATAAGCTTTTTATTCAATTTAATAGATCCTGAACAATAAACAGCTTCCGCTCACGTCGGCATTCCTGAAGAGTTTTATTCCGCACATAATTATCTCCGGAAATATTTACGAAAAATCCATCCGGAACTATGAATGCAGGAATGCCAAAAACAGACTATTCAGCCAGATTGCCCTCTTTCAACTCCGCTTTTTTGATTTTCCCGGTTGAAGTCATGGGAAGGGCATCGATTATTTTAATATGAGCCGGGAATTTGTATTTGGCGATCTTTCCGTCAAGAAACGCATGGACTTCGTCTTTGGTAATGCTTTCACCTTCTTTACATACAATAAACGCTTTCCCTGACTCGCCCCATTTATCATCAGACACGCCGACAATGGCCACATTTTCAATTTTTGGGTGATCGACCAGAATCTTTTCGATCTGTGCCGGGTACACATTTTCTCCGCCGGAACGATACATGTCCTTGGCCCTGTCGACGATGTAAAAATAACCGTCTTCATCCATATAACCAAGGTCGCCTGTGTGCAGCACGCCATCAACAATTGTCTCTTTTGTTTTTTCAGGAAGATTCCAATATCCGCTCATCACAGTGGGGCCGGTGGCCACCATCTCTCCGATAACGCCTGGCAGAGTTCTTTTCCCGTTTACGTCCTGGATCCAGATATCCGTAAAAAAGCCCGGCAATCCGATGGAGCCTTCCTTTTTTATAATGTCTTCCTTGGGCAGCATCATCATGGCTGAGTTCTCCGTCTGGCCAAACCCCTGCTGCATAAAGAGACCTTTTTCTGCCAATTCTTCGAGCAGGCTGACAGGTGTCCTTTCGCCGCCGCCCAATACATTTCTGACACAGCTTACATCAATATTGTCGAGCGCTTTTGACTGCAGGATGAGGCGCCACATGGTGGTCAGGGCAAAAATCACTGTTGGTTTATATTTTTCTATATCCTTGGCAAACTGCTCCGGCTCAAACCTGAGTCGCATAACAAATGATGCGCCCCGGCACAAAACCGGTGTGGCGATGATAAACAGTCCGCCGGAATGGAAAAGCGGCAATTGGGACAGGAAAACATCATCCCTGGATATGTCCGTGTACGTCATAATTTGAAAATTTTTAAAATATGTCTGACCATGGGAAAGCATCGCACCTTTTGGATTTCCCGTAACACCTGAGGTATATATAATGGCCAGTGGGTCATCCAGATCGATGGGTTCCTCAACTGCCGGCTCTTCTGATGACTTATCATCAATTACCTGATGATAATCGGCAGCCCACTCCGGACACTCCGGCAGGCCAGGGATACCGATTTTCAACCAGAGATATTTATCCTCTTCCACCTGTACAGAAGACCTGATGGGCTCAACATTACCGGCAAACGCATCATGAAAAACAAGCAGCCGAGAACCGCAGTCGTTGAGCTGATACTTCACTTCACCAGCCACCATGCGAACGTTCAACGGAACAAAAATAAGACCAATTTTTGCCGCAGCAAAATAAATCGCCATAAACTCCGGGCAATTGGCCAGAAGCACTGAAATCCGATCGCCTTTTTTCAGACCCTTTGAGAGAAAATAGTTTGCAACACGGTTGGTTTCCTCATTTAGATACCCATAGGATATATTCTTGTCTTCAAAAATAAACGCTGTCTTATCCGGTATTACAGTTGCCTGCTTAGTTGCAATTTTACCGACATTCCACTTCATCCGGTACCCCCTTTTTATTCATCTTTTTTCATTTGTCTGATTTTATTTGTCTCAATAAGGACGCCATGCGCTACTATTTATAAACACATCCGACCCGACAAAAAAAACGATACAATCACGCCATAGTAGAAATCATTACAAATATTGTGCCAAGACTGGAGATACGCGAAAGAAACGGTTGAAGAAAAGAATAAATATTTAGACAGAGTACGGTCTTTAAGCTGTCATGACCAAAATCTTGAATAAAAAATTTTCATTAAATTAATAGCAGGTCTTTCCATGAAGTATAAATTAAATCAAAAATCGGACATAATGGCATTTTTTGCATTCATGTCCGATTTAAGCTGATCAAAACAAATTTTACAGTAGAAACTTAATCAATCCTTCATGAAAAATTCGCAGACACGCTATGCGAGTCTTAAATAAAAAGGTGTGCATTCCGCTGACATCAGGCTGATTTCCCAACTGATTTCATGCTTTAATGCCTATCACCGCTAATCCTTTTTCAATTTCTTGATTAAAATACGTGCAGCACATCTCGACATAATCATTGCATGATTGTCCATCATATACCATCCATGGGAAAATACAGCTTGTCCACAGAACTGATGAGGGAATGGTGCATTGTATTTGTCTTGACGGAATCTGATGAGTCTTTTCCATCTTTTTATGATCAGGATGATCCGTGACCCCTGCGTCATAAAGTATCCGGCATCTTTCCTCAGCAGGGATATGGAAGGCCGGCGAAGAAAAATTAATCCCATACCGGCTGAATATATCCCTGGCAATCGCCTTGACATCTTCAAGCTGCGAGCCGTCATCCAATTGTTCAGTATTACTGCCGTCGCAGATGTCTGTGATATTGTTTTCCTTACAGAACTTTATCGCCGCGATATCCATGGCGATTTTGCATTGCAGGCATTCATTGGCCATAAACAATTTACTCATATTTTCCATATATTTTTCACGGCCATCCCGAATTCCATGGGGATCTTCCCACAAGGGGCCAATTTTTTGGCTAAGAACCGCCTGCTGGGCCTGCTGCTTCTCCTGGTGAGGCGTAATCGCCTGATAAATACTTTCAATATCTATTATTTTATGGTGAATTTTTGCATTTGAAGGTGCTTTCTGCCTCAGTCTGTTGACTGCATCCTGAAGATTTTCAGCTCGCCTCAGACCATATCTTGTAAAAGTAACAAGATGTATCTGATCATATTTCGGCAGTTGTAACCAGGCGACATATGTTGAATCCGTACCGCCGGAAAACATAACCGCTATTTGTTTACTTTTCATCTATCATTCTCCTTAAGCCGCCCAATAAATTAAAATTTTTAATGCCTGGCAAGCCTGATGGCATAATGAACAGATCTCATAAAATCAACCCGAATCATCATGTCTTCTTTTTTGCCACATGGCATCAGCCTCAACCTGCGGAAAAATTGTAGGACAATCAATAGGTTAGAGCCGCACCATACCATATGAATTATACAAGAAGTATGCCATCATACACAATCAGCCAGAATGTCTGATTTTCGCATGCAAAAAAAAATCAATATGAGAATAATTTTTCAGCCTTTAACGATAGTCGTTTTTATCGATATTATAACGGCGCAATTTACGAAAAAGGGTACGCGTATTTATACCCGAACACTGAACCACCTGATTAATCCGTCCATGATATCTTTCCATCGCCCGTTTGAGATAATTTCGCTCAAATTCAACAATCTGATCCTTCAGCGGCAAGGAAAAACTTGGGGGCGCTGTGCTTATTGCTTTCTCGTCGCCCGGTATTTCGGTGATAAAAACATTCCGAATTATTTTGTCTTGAGTCATTATGACCGTCCGCTCCATGACATTTGACAACTCCCTTACATTGCCCGGCCATGAGTGACTGATGAGTTGAGTAATCGCTTCGGGATGAAGAGACATAGGATTCAGGCCCAACTGATGTGAATAAAGCTCTAAAAAATGATGAGCCAAAAGAGGAATGTCTTCTTTTCTTTCTCTCAGTGGGGGCAATTGAATCGGAACCACGTTAAGACGGTAGAAAAGATCCCGTCGAAATCCTCCCTCCTGAACCAGCTGAATTAAATCTTCATTGGTTGCCGCAATGATTCGGATATCAACCTCAACGACGGTCTCGCTGCCAAGGTGCTGGAAGGTTTTTTCCTGAATAAGTCTTAATAATTTTTTCTGCACTGCAGATGATGCACTCGAAATTTCATCCAAAAAAATCGTTCCGCCATCGGCTTGCTTAAAACGACCTGCCCTGTTCGTTTGGGCGCCGGTAAATGCTCCCTTTTTATGGCCGAACAATTCTGATTCCAACAGTGTTTCAGGAAGAGAACCGCAGTCAACAGTAACAATGGGACCGGAAGCTCGAGTGCTATTGTAATGTATTGTTTTGGCGATTAGTTCCTTTCCGGTTCCTGTTTCACCTGAAATAAGGATGGTCGCATCCAGGGGAGCCACTGATTCTATTAACTTAAATACGACTTTCATCGGCTCACTTTTCCCCACGACCTCATCCAGGCTATATTTTCTTCCGAGTTCATTCTCCAGTTTTGAAATTGATTTTTTAAGTAATTTATTCTCAAATTTCAAAGCAAGCCTCTCGTTGGTTTTCTTTAAAAGCGTTTTTATCTGTGAAAAATTAAGCGGCTTACAAAGAAAATCGCAAACTCCGTCTTTCATGACTTCCACAGCTACTTCAACCGTTGCAAAACCGGTAATAACGATTATTTCGATATCAGGATAACGCTTTCTGATATGTTTGACCAATTCATTGCCCTTGATGCCGGGCATTTTAAGATCTGTTATTACCACATGGAAATCATTTTTGGCCAGCAACTCCATAGCGGAAGTTCCGTCAGGAGCCAAATGCGCATCATACCCCCATTTAGACAACCTCAATTTAAAAGTATGGCGAATTGAATCTTCATCATCAATCACTAGAATTTTTAACTTCATTACCTTAAAGCTCCTGTTGGGAAATAGGTTTCTCGTAAATATTTGATAATAACCCAAGCAGTTCTTTTGGAGAAAACGGTTTCCGTAGAACCGGAATATGAGGGAAACTAGATGCAGTCTGTATCTCCATGCCTGAATAACCGCTCATAAATACGACTTTTTTTGCCAATTCCGGCCGTTCCGTTACCAAATATTGATAAAGCTCAATCCCCCCCATCACCGGCATCTTCAAATCAAGTAAAATCAGATCATAGTTTTTTTTCTTTAGTATTTCCATTGCCAAAAATCCATTAAAGGCGGTATCCGCCCGGCAACCCAACTCTCTGAAATATTCCGAAAGGCTCCTGCAGAGAGTTTTTTCGTCATCCACAATTAATACTTCAGAAGGTAGACATGTTGCGTCATCAGGGTCAATTTTCTTTTTTGCCGATACTTCTTGTGATTCAACTGAAGAAATTTTAACAATAAATCGAGTGCCGGGCTGCGCATCTTGTGCCACAGAGATAAAGCCACCACACTTCTGAATTACGTTGTAATTGATTGACAGCCCCAGGCCGGTTCCTTTGCCTGGAGGTTTGGTTGTAAAAAAAGGATCAAAAAGTTTTGGCAGGTTCTCTTCCGGGATACCCGGACCATTGTCTTCAATTTCCATGATAACCCATTCATCTTGATTCAGTGTTCGAAAAATAATCTGGTCGCCTATGCCGGATTCCTCAATGGCATCCACTGCGTTTTGTAAAAAATTGGCAACTACTTGTTGAAGCTGAGCAGTATCCCCAATAATCGGGCGAATATCTTCGCATAAATCAAGGATGATCCGGATATCTTTTTTGTGCGCCTGCTCCATATGCATATTGACAACATAATCTATTATATCATTAAGATAAATCTTGCTTTGATTCGACTTTTGTGGATTGGCAGATTTTAAAAGGTTCCTGACGATCCGGCTCGCCCGCCCGGCATCCTCAATAATAATCTTTAATGCTCCATAGGCCTCATTGTCATGTATTTGATCCTCCATAAGATATTCGGCACACCCTAATATACTGGTCAGGGGATTATTCATCTCATGAGCAACACCTGAAACAAAAAGCCCTAATGAACTCATTTTTTCAGCCTGAATTCGCGCATTCAGCAGCTCTGATTCCAGCTTGATCCGCTCGGTCACATCATTAACGACAACGACATTTCCCTTTACACCGGAATCAGGAATTTTAATCGGCCCGGATAACACCTCAAGATAATAAACAGGGCTGCCGTTGTTGCTTAAAATCATTCGCTTTTGGCCGAAAACGGTTTCTTTTTCATATTGCCTCGGAGCCTTCCGCCAGAACTGATCAGCAGGATACATGTGGAGCTGGGAAAGACTTCGGCCGGCAATGCAATCGTTTGAGATTCCGACTTTTTCAAAATATTGTTCCATCTTTGGATTTGCAAAAATCACACCACCATTGTGATTAAGAAAAAGAACGCCTGTGGGATTGGCATCAATGAGATTTTTATAAAACTGCTCTGTTGCTTCCAGTTTTTTTTTGATTTTTGCAACTTCTGTTTTAAGCCGTTTCGTATATTTCTTTTCTCTTTTAAGTGTTAATTCCCTCAGCCTGACCTGTTCTGAAATATCGGTGATTTCCAGCGCCACAAAAGAAATTTGCCCTGATGAATTCCGAACCGGACTTGCATTAAAAAGATATGTGCGGTCATTCTCTTGTTCGATTGAAAAATCAATTTCAACAGAGCCTTTGATCCCATCCCTGGCTTCAAAAAGAACTTTTTGAAGCTTCTCCCGGTTTTTTTCAAAACGTTTCATCCGGGTCAAATCACAGATATATTTTCCCTGAACAGACTCTAAGCTTAATTGCATTGATGACAAAAAAGGCTGATTGCAGGAAATAACCTTTCCGTCAGGGGTGCACTTGGCAACAAAAGACCCCATAGAATCGATCCATTGCTGCATCTCCCAACGCTCACTTTCAAGCTTTGTCTGAAGCGTCTTTATGTCTGAAATAATTTTCCCCTCCGGTGCCAGGGCAATAATTTCTCCATTCTCATCCCGGATGGGTGAGATCGAAAAGATTGCCGGAACAACGCGACCATTCGGATCTTCGAGCGAATCTTCGTGTATGGGAGTTTCTCCCCTACATGCTTTTTCTATCATTTCATCAGTCAGTCTTTTAGCCTCAGGGGAATGACTCCGCCATGGAGAATCGCGGAATGAAAGGCCTTTAACCTGTTCCAGTGTCTGCCCGACAGCCTTAAGGGCCGATCGATTCCCAAAAAGCATCGTTCCATCCGTATCAATTACTCCAGCCATTGTATCTATCTGGTCGAAAGCAAAAGCGAGAATTCGTAACAGTCCAACGGGGGCATCCGCTATGGCAAAAGATTTCTTATGAGATGAATTCATGGTTCTTCCTTCCGGTTATTATTTTTCAACAAACAGCCCATACGCGAGTTAATTTAGATTCTATATTCATATAATCCGATTCCGAGCGTAAGTCTTCCGTCAAATATAAAAATAATATCATAGTCTAAATATTGAATACAAGTATCATGCCAGGTGCGTAATGTCTTTTTATATTTTTAAGCATCATAATGTCTGCTACAAATAATGTCTTTACTTGCATCATCCATAACCTGGAGGGTACTTGCTGCCTCACTAAAATAATTGGTGCATCCGCAGTTTTCCACCAGAATCTCCCCCTGTCCTACCGGACAGATATTTTTGTCGCATTTTCTTATAACCACTTCATAACTGTCGATGGTGGTTCGATAGTCGTCTGTGGTCCCGGAAATAGAGGCCTGGGTATCCTGTATCTGAATCTTCACCTGACAGAATAATTCACATTGAGACAAATTGTCCTTCAGAGGTAATGCGCTGGCATAATTTGTTGTTGTCCCGTTTAGCGGGTTTAAATCCTGGTACGTAAGCGTGCTGGCCCAGGCATTTAATGAGTCCTGAATATGTTAACATTAATTGTTTTGATTTTATTTTCATTATCGGCTATTTTTTACACA
>JAOZOL010000602.1 GCA_029933295.1 Desulfobacterales bacterium
TTGACTGATTGCCATATTTCTATACGGTGGGCTTCCGGATCAAAAAGATAAAAAACCATAGCGCCCCAGGGATGTTTCTTGATCATGGTTGGTTTTAAGCCGGCTTTTTCAACAAATTCCCGCACATTGTCAATATTTTCAACTTCTAACGACAGTGTTATCCCTTTTCCATTGCCACTTTTTATAATAGCACGCTTTTCATCGGCAATACTTAACCGGCACGTTGTATTCAAACAAAACTCAACAAACCAGTCTGTTGAAAAGTTGACCGTCAACTTTAGATGATCCCGATAAAATCGGACGGTTTCTTCCCATTTACGACAATAGAAAATTGTGTTGACGGTTTTGATTCTCATGCCCCGGTTTTCATTTCTTTTTAGCTGCTTTTTCAAATTCATCCTTATCAACAAAACATACGGGGCACTGCCAGTCATCGGGAAAATCTTCAAACCGGGTTCCGGGAGAAATATCATTTTCAGGATCACCCAGTTCCGGGTCATAAACATATTCACAAGGGATGCACATATATTTATCCATTTTTATAATCCTTTCCATTTTGCATCCCTAAACTATTTGACTCGTAAAAATCGCGACTTCAGATTTGACCAGCTATCGGTAGCCAGGAAACTTTTATCCATATTTTTCAACATGCTCAAAAATTTGGGCCAGGGGGCGGAAAAAGTGAGAAGGTGCGGCTTAAAACGGGTTCTGGCTGAAGGATCTAAACCACCCAGGACTGCCTTGGGCTGGTCAGATGCAAGTTCGTACATTGGAAAACCGACAATTGAATCACAAGCAGTACCAAACGGTACAATCACGTCGTATGGTGTCATGGTGTCGAAATTAGCCACCCCATGGAGGCCGGAGATAACGTCCGGGTTGCCGAAGAAAAAAACCACCTGCGGATTATCCTGTTCTTCAAGTGTATCCCAACGCTTGAACACAAGGTATTTTCCAGGCGCCTGTTTAGGCGGGCGGTGTTCATACATGCTCTCAAGATGATCATAGCTCTTTTTAACACGTTCCACATTGCAGACATAGTTCTTAACATCCTCGGTAAGTTCAAAGTCAAAACCAAAAGGCAAAAAACTCCCGAAACACCCCAGGTTCTCCTTATTAAATGCCCGGGCGCGCCCTTTCCTTACCGGCGCTATTTGAGCGAAAATACATGTATACCCTTTACGATTAGGCTTGGGAGCCTTCGGAAACTCCACGTTATTCAGATCGTTTGCGTAAAAACAGACAATGGGTAATTCGCTGCCGGGAAAGTACTTTTCCCATACTTCCAAAAAGCGGTCCTTGATTTCAATATCCATTATATTCTCCAGTACATGATGAATTGTGAGTGTTTTGCCGGCACATAATTATATTTATTATAGAG
>JAOZOL010000603.1 GCA_029933295.1 Desulfobacterales bacterium
ACCAAAAAAGTATCCCTCTGATCATAGAATAATGGTGAAGCGATGAGATTTATCTTCACAGTGCTGATGTGTCTGACAATTTGTATTGCCAGCGTGGGAGCCCAGACCAGTATCAAAGAAAAACGTGTCGGCAAAGAGCCTCTACCGGCTCCGACACTATCAGAACTTATGGGAGATGCGGATACTTTACCCCCCAAAGCTGAGATTCAGGGGCGATTTCTGCTGGCACTCGGCAATGATGATCTGGAAGAGGTGTCACGGCTTCTGAGTCAGGGAGCCAGAGTGAATCAGCCCTTTGACAAAACCGGTCAAACGGCCATTATGCTTGCCCAGTCACTGAAGATGGCTCAATTATTAATCAGCCACGGGGCAACTATTGGGATGAAAGATGCCGATGACGGCACGGTTCTCCATTATGCAGTAACCCGGGAGTCAGCTCTTGAGTTAATCCCTTTTTTTATTGCAAAGGGGGCTGATATCAATGCTCGGGGGTGGGAGGATGAAACACCTTTACACGTTGCCATCTCGTATTTTAATGAAAGTGCCTCATCACAGGCAGGACAGGTCTTTACCGGTCAGGCTGACACATCATCAGTCCCGTCATCGTCTGGAAACTCCATGGCGCAACAGGTTATCGAACTGATGGCAAAACACGGAGCCAATCTGGATGCCCCTGATGCCTATGGATATACCCCCCTTATGCAATGCACCGTGGCAGACAATCCAGTGCTGGTTGAGCTATTACTTAAGCTTGGTGCTGACAAAAATATCAGGGATAAAGACGGTCGAAAAGCTGTTGACGTCGCTGAGGAGTTGGGACGCCGGTACATTTATCAACTTTTGGAGTAAAATCGTGAATCCGGCGCTGCCGAATCTGCATACCCTCTTAGCTAAACAGGCCATTTATGGATTTTAAACCAGGGTTCAGAATATCAAAAATTGACCTGCTCGTTCTTGCGATTGGGCTTTTATTGGCCGGGTATTGCTACCCTTATTCTAAAGTTGCCAGCTTAATAATCTTTTTTGTCGTTGGACATTTTTTTCTTTTTTGTAACGTAACGCGAATGTCACGGGTGCCGGAGTTAATTTGGAGTGGTATATTTTTATGTTTTGCAGGTTTTTCGGTATCAACAGGCCATCCCAGTTGGCTGATCACATTCTCACTGTCAACATCAGTAACATTTATCTTGATCCTACTTGAGATTCGGAAGCCGCGTTATCATGGAATTTTTTGGAAAATATTAAATCCGAATTTACCCAACTGGTTCAATGAAACCAGAGGCAAATAAATGAATAAAAAACTGACTCAAGCTTCGGCAGACTGGCACAACATTTCACATAAAAAGGGTCGAAAGTTCAGGGGGACAGTTTATT
>JAOZOL010000604.1 GCA_029933295.1 Desulfobacterales bacterium
ATTTGCAACCGCTTGAAATGATTGATAAATAATTTTTATCATATGGTGGTGATTCGTCACCATGAAAAGTTTTTTACGTCAAACTTAGCTCTTTCGTTATAAAGACAATGGGCCTAAATAATTTGAAATCTATCACAATTAATGCATTAAATCAAATTACTTATTGGCGGTAATATGAATTTTTCATACAGACGGTTTCGTGAATGCCACGACCTGCTGGTCCGGTTTTTATTTTTTTAACTGCCCGGAAATCTGCTGCACCAGAATCAATGACAGGAGACTGAAAAATGCGCCGGCGATAAACGGAATTCGATAATCCACCATCCAGAGAATTCCGCCGATAACGGGCAATATCACAGCTGCAATATGATTGATGGTAAATCCGGCCGCCATGCTGGGTGCGATATCCCTGGGATCAGCGATTTTCTGGAAAAACGTCCGGATGGCAATGGCAAAATTAAAAAAAATATGATCTGCAATATATAAACATGCCACTGCGATTTTGGAGTCAACCATGGTATATCCGGCAAAAATAACGATCAGACTCAGATATTCCAGAGACAGGACTTTTCGTTCACCGAACCGGACAATGCATTTTCCGATAAACGGACTTAAGTAATAATTAATCACATTATTGATTAAAAAAAGCGCGGCAATCTGTTGAACTGAAAATTCAAATTTTCTGACCAGCAGATAGACGGCAAACGCGACAAAAATCTGCCGCCGTGCACCGGCCATGAATGTCAGAAAATAAAAAAGCCAGTAACGCGTTTTTAAAATCATTTGTTTGCGCTGGGGGGCCAGATCTTTATCAGCCGGGTTTCTGGTCATCATCCATATTGAACCGGCAATGATAAGGCCGCCGAATAAAAAATATAATTGCGTGTAACTCAGTATCGGGGCGAGAAAAAAAATAAGGATACCTGCGACGACGTTTGTTGCGGATGCATAGCTCCGCTGTTTTCCAAAGACAATCGGCGCGGTCAGCTTATCGAAATACTGGAGGGTCAAAGACTGATTGGTTGTTTCAAAATAGTGAAACCCGAAACTCATCACCATTGTCGTGAAAATAATACCGTAAAATGTTGGGAAAAAGCCTGTCACGGCGACCCCGATACCCATTATTAATAGGGATAGGGCGGATAACCGATGTTCCTTTATGACCAGCAGGACATAAACGACCAGCAACGATAGAAAACCTGGAACTTCACGGACTGACTGTAATATGCCCACATGGCTTCCGTTTAATCCGATCACATTGACGGCAAAATTGTCAAACAGAGTCCGCCAGACCTGCAATCCGGCGGTTGCGCAAATCGTCAATACAATTAAATATATATACATAGGATTTTTTTTTATTTGTTTCATGGGGC
>JAOZOL010000184.1 GCA_029933295.1 Desulfobacterales bacterium
TTGAAATGATTGGTAAGTTATTTTTATCATACAGTGGTGATTCGTCACCATGAAAAGCTTTTAAGGAGTTTAAATGTATCCGGTTTTGTTTAAAATTGGCGGCGGATTAGCGATTCATACCTATGGTTTTTTTGTTGCCATGGGCGTTATGGCGGGCATTTTTTTTGCCAAGCGTGAGGCAAAAAGACTGGATATGGATGCTGAAAAAGTCGTTGATGCGTGTTTTTATATTGTTATTGCAGCAATTGCAGGATCGCGTCTGTTTTATGTTTTTACCAATATGGATTTTTTTATGGCCGCTCCCCTTGAAATATTTAAAATATGGAACGGCGGTCTGGTTTTTTACGGCGGTTTTATTGGCGCCCTGGTTGTTGTAATACTTTATATAAAAATTTATCATCTCCCGTTGGGTAAATTTTCCGATATTGCCGCGCTTTCCGTACCCCTGGCCCATTGCCTGGGCCGTATCGGTTGTTTCTCTGCCGGATGTTGCTATGGAAAGACCTGCCAGCTTCCCTGGGCTATAACATTTCATAACCCGGAGTCCTTAGCCCCATTAAATATTGCTATTCATCCAACTCAGCTCTATTCTTCTGCTTCCAACCTGTTTATATTTCTGATTCTTTTGTTTTACCGTCCGCACAAAGCTTATCACGGCCAGCTATTCTGGATTTATATTATATTATACGGCATCAATCGATCCATCATTGAAATATTTCGTGGTGATTTCAGAGGCGGTGAGGTTTTCGGTATATTCTCCATATCCCAGACCATCGGGCTGTCCTCGGCACTAATTGCCGCGGTGATGCTGGTCATACTCAGGAAAAAAAATTTAACATCATAAAAGAAAATGTCAGAAATAAATTACCAGTCGGTAAAAGATTACATCAAGGATCGAGCCAAAACATCTTTTGATCCTGTTTATCTGATATTCGGGGAGGAATATCTGTATAAGCAGGTTGTCGTAAGCCTTGTAAATGCCATCATTGTCGATCCATCCAAACAAAAACATAATTATGAGGTGGTTCGCCAAAAGGAAGATGGCCGACTGGTTGATGTTCTCGAACGGATAAATACCTATTCGTTTTTTTCTGAAAAAAAGATTGTTGAACTGCGGGACGCAACGCTTTTTGTATCGCGTCATAATAATGAAAAACTGCTGAATAAAGTAAAACAGGCTTTTGAAAACAACGAACCAGGCAAGGCGAGCAATTTTTTTTTAAATTTACTGAGTCGGCTTAACCTGGGCCTTGAGGACTTGTCGGATAATACCATAGGAGATAAATTAAATATCAGCCAGGAGCAATTGCATGATATTGACTGGATAAAAAAGCTGATCGCATATTGCAGCGACAATCGACTGTCTGTCCCTGAGGCCGGTGATGATGCCGAACGATTAAAGAGTGCAATCGAAAACGGTTTTCCCAAAGACAATTTTCTTTTTATTTCCACAGACACAATCGACAAACGAAAAGGCCTTTATAAAACAATAAAAAAATTCGGAACGGTCATTGACTGCGCTGTGGCAAAAGGGAACAGAAAAGTCGATCGGGATGAACAGCGGCGTTTCCTGCTTCTTCATATGAAACAACTTGCAAAGACCAATAATAAACAGGTTGATCCCCGGGCTTTTGATTTGATGGTAAAAATGATCGGGTTTGATTTGCGGGGGTTTTCCAGTAATATGGAAAAACTGATTGATTACGTCGGCGTTCGCGAAACCATCACCGTTGACGATGCGCGGGCTGTGCTAAACCGGCTCCGCCAGGATCCGATTTATGAAATTACCGGTGCCGTATCTGAAAAAGACACGTTAAAAGCACTGTATTACCTGTCTTCATTATTGTCTTCGGGATATCATTATCTGCAGATTTTAACAGCCATCACAAATCAGATCAGAAGGCTGCTTTTGATTAAAGGCTTTGTCGAAAGTTCATACGGCGGTGACTGGTATTCGGGCATGTCCTTTGACCGGTTTAAAAATTTAATCATACCGTCTGTTCGTAAATATGATAAAGCACTGTCAGCGCATGTTTCCGATCAGAAAAATTTAATAAGGGGCAATGTTGAGCCGGCTGGTTCCAAAACAAAAAAAAAAGACGCAACAGATCTTATTATTGCAAAGAATCCCAACAATCCATATCCTGTTTATCAGATGTTTCTCCGGTCGGAAAACTTCAGCAAAAAAGAGCTTTGCGGGGCATTTGAGATTTTAAACCAGACGGATGTCAAGCTTAAAACAACCGCCCAGACCCCCAGATTTGTCCTTGAAGAGGCGCTTCTTGCCATATGCAGAAAAACATAAATGAATATATTGATTCGCTGATATCTTCCAGATCACCTGAAACCATTGTTCGTGAAAAGAAAAGCGATTATTTTGGTGTTTTTGATATTGAGACACAGCGGTCTGCCGCAGACGTTGGCGGCTGGAACCATGCAGACCGTATGGGGATAAGCTGCGTTGTTCTTTATGACTCTAAAACCGATTCATTATTAGAATTTTTAGAAGAAGATATTGCGCTGTTTATTGATCATTTAAAGGAATTGGATCTTGTGATTGGATTTAATATTAAGCGCTTTGATTATCAGGTGTTAAGCGGATATTCTGATTTTAATTTTTCGATGTTGCCGACCCTGGACTTACTGGAAGTCATCCATCGGCAAGTGGGTTATCGATTGTCCTTGAACCATCTGGCTGCCGCGAACCTCGGCACTCAAAAAAGCGCTGATGGATTGCAGGCGCTGCGCTGGTGGAAACAGGGGAAAATTGCCAAAATTGTTGAATATTGCAAAAAAGATGTCGAAATTACAAAAGACATCTTTATGCTGGGAAGAAAAAACGGTTTTCTGCTGTTTAATAATAGGGCTGGGAAGTCGGTTCGCATACCGATCAACTGGTAGTTTTTTCCAACCCGGCGTATGCTTTTAATGTGCGAGAGATTTCTTGCCAAAATATTGCAAATAATGGTATGAATAAAAAATTAAAAAGCTTTTCATGGTGACGAATCACCACTATATGAGAAAAATAACTTATCAATCATTTCAAACGATTACAAATGAGTTGTTTGGGAAGTCCTTATAAATTCGGAGACAATCAAATGACAGAAGTTGAAGGATCCTCAGGTATGGGGGGAACCAGTGATTTGTTTTTGAAAAAATCTGCGGATGAGAAAAGTGCCGTAGATAAAAAAAAGCCCTGGAAAATTATTATTGCCGATGATGAGGTGGAAGTTCATAACGTCACCCGGATGGTGTTAAATGACTATGTTTTTGAGGGGCGTTCCCTTCATTTTTTAAGCGCCCATTCCGGCATGGAAACCAGGGAATTGTTGAAAAAAAATCCTGATACCGCGATCATTTTACTTGATGTCGTAATGGAAACGGATGACGCGGGTCTTCAACTGGCCAGATATATTCGACAGGATTTGAAAAATGCGTTTGTTCGAATTATTTTGCGTACCGGTCAACCCGGAAAAGCGCCTGAAAGGGATGTAATCATTGATTATGATATCAATGAATACAAGGAGAAAACAGAACTTACGGTTCAAAAACTTTTTACGACCATCACCACGGCCCTGCGATCCTACAGGGATCTGCGCATTATTGAAAAAAACCGGTTCGGGCTTGAGCAGATCATTAATGCATCTGCTCATTTATTTGAACATCAATCCCTTCAGGAGTTCGCCAGGGGCGTATTGACACAACTGGTATCTATTTTAAGGCTGGATGAGAGTTCTGCTTACCTTCAACTTTCCTGTTTCAGCGCCTTAACCGAACAGGATGATTTTATTGTACTCGCGGCCACCGGAAAATATGAAAATGCCATCGGTCACTATGTGTCGGATGTTTTTGAAGATGATGTGATACACTATTTGAAGCAGGCGGTTACTGAAAAACGCAGCCTGTTTATTGATGATGTGTATGTGGGCTATCTGGTAACCAAAAGCGGCATGAATAATTTATTGTTTTTAAAGAGCTGCGACCATTTGAATAAGCTTGATCGGGATCTGATCAGAATTTTTTCCAATAACGTTGCAGTGGCGTTTGAAAATATTTTATTAAACAAGGAGATCGTCGATGCCCATAAAGAGGTGATGCTGACACTGGGCGAAGTCATTGAAAACAGGTCCCATGAGGTGGGTCAGCATGCGCACCGGGTATCGCTGTTTTGTCATCTTCTGGCAAAAAAGGCCGGGCTGACGAATGAGGAGGCTGATCTGTTAAGGCTTGTTTCCCCCATGCATGATGTGGGAAAAGTCGCTGTCCCGGATTCGATTCTCTTTAAGCCAGGCAAATTGACTCCTGATGAATTTAAAAAAATCAAACCGCATACCACCATCGGTTATGAAATTTTTAAGAGTTCAAGCCGGAAAATCATGCAGGCTGCTGCGATTGTCGCCCACCAGCACCATGAGCACTGGGACGGCAGTGGATATCCCCGGGGATTAAAAGGGGCGGAGATTCATATTTTTGGAAGGATTACCTGTCTGGCGGATGTTTTTGATTCCCTTTCCCACTGGCGGATTTATAAAGAAAAATGGCACATTGATGAGGTCATAAAATTTATTACAAAACAAAAAGCGGCATGGTTTGATCCCGCCCTTGTGGATATATTTCTGAAAAATATTGATGAATTTGTTAAGATTAATAACCGGTATCCGGATTAGGGATGATTTTTTGACAAAAAACATTGTTTGTGAAACAAAACTGTGGTAACTGAGCATATTAATATGGAGGAGAATAAGGTGTCTGAGAAATCCACATTCAAGCAATTAAGAGAAGATGAGCGGGAAGTTCGGAAACAGTTGATTATCAACGCCGCCATGGCGCTTTTTGAAGAAAAATCATTTCATGAGATCGGTATGCGTGAAATAGCCGTCAAAGCCGGTGTTTCCGCTGCTTCCATATACAGGTATTTCCCCGGCAGAGACGATTTGTTCGTAGAGGCACTCATGCAGGATATCAATGTTATTGAAAAATTACTGCAGCGCCGGGTTGAAAACGGGGATAATATGGAAACCATAACTCTTGCTGTGGTTGACTATATGGTTGATAATGAATCGACATTTCAGATGATGGTACATTTCATGATTCGTGGAGAATTGAACCCCCAGGCATTAAAAAAATTTAATGGGGTTCAGAGGAAGTTTCTCGATATGTTTGATAAAGTCGTCAAAGAAACCGAAGACGCCGGCAACCTGCGGTTAAATACTCAGGCTTTTTTTGCATCACTGGCCGGTGTTGTGCTGACCTTTCGGAATTATCCGGGCAGAACCGCTGAAGAAAAGAGAAAAGCCATTCATAAACTCGCCTTGATTATTATGCGTCAGGGTGCCCTTGAAGCCCTTGAAACAGCCTGATTTACCATCTTTCCAAGTAACAGTT
>JAOZOL010000605.1 GCA_029933295.1 Desulfobacterales bacterium
AAATCTTTTCTTGAAATAGCCACCATGTCATGATCTTTTTTTTCAATTATTGTATTTATATGTGCCCTGCCCAGATCCTTTATTACTCTTTTTTTAATTAAATTCATCAGATTGGTTTCAGAAGGGTCGAGCTTGTTGAACATATCTGCTCCAAACGGGAGTAAAAGTGCCGGCCATATCATTGCCATGATGGAATGACCGGGCGTTAAAAAATTTTTAAACGCTTTTTTGCGCGAAATATCTTTTGAAATTATCCCGCATCCGTTCAAACCCGGATTTGTTAGGCTAAAAGGCATGACCGGCCCGCCGTTCATGCCCGCGTCAATCGGGATGCTTGTTTCAAAACAGGGCCAGTTTATCTCTCCTGCCCCCATGTTGAAAACGCCGGTTACTGTCCCGCGCCGCACCTCTAACTTTCGTGTTACTGAGATATTTTTTTCTTTATTGTCCTGACTTTTTTCTTTTTCATCGGGATTTACACCTGAAAATCCAACGGTAATCACTTCATCCCCTTTTTTTGGGGGCCGGCTGTCTATGCCAAGCTGATAAGTAAAATCAGGTCCTTTATAGTTTTTTTGAAATTCAATGGCGCATAATGCAACATCCAGTTCAGCCACGATGCTGACGCCTTTTATTTTGCAGGCATCGATGAAATTATCAGATTTATAGACCGCTCTGATTTTTTGGGGATCAACGGAAAAAATTTCACCCGCATGGACCTGGATTTGTGGTGACTCGGCAGGGTCGTTTAAGTACTTAGGATTTTGAACCATACCGTCAAATTTAAAATTGTGCGCAGCCGTCATCACCAGTGCCTTTCGGTCGTTGGCAAAGACGATGAATCCGGTTCCAAGCAGCTTTGTGAACCCTTCCGAAGTCGCTCCGAAAAAAGAAATAACCACTTTATTCAGTTTATTTTTAATCACATCCGTTATTTTGGCATTGCCCCATTTTCGAGGATTTTCGGGCTTGATGGTCGGAATTGGCTGCCTTTTTGTTTCCAAAATTGCGGACGTGTCTGTTTTGGAAGGATAAAATTTATTTTTTCTGTGATATTGTAAAGATCGCTTAACGCGTGGCAGATAGAATGTATTGAATTCTTTTTCAGTCGTTGTTTTATCTGTTTTTTCAACAAGATAAATACCGCCGGTTTTTTTAAAAATAACGACTTTGCCTTTTGCCCTGCTTGAAAACAACTCCATGTCACCAAAGGCATAAGTGGCAAGGGTGTCATTTTCATATATTTTCCAGATTTCAATTTGAATACTCATATTTTAAATTCTTATGGCAACCTGTCTTTGGTATTAATATGCGGTATCTGTTTTTATTGAAAAAATATTGTGTTATACCATATCAAAATTATAGTTA
>JAOZOL010000606.1 GCA_029933295.1 Desulfobacterales bacterium
CGATGAAACCTGCAAAATTATTTGTTATGGCTGTGACATTATTTGGAATGTTGGTTTTATCAATAAATTCTTGGGCTGCGGCTGAAATTCATCCCCGTATTACAGTGGGGGAAGAGTACAACGATAATATCTATCTGGATAATACCGATGAGGAAGACTGGATTACGACGGTTCAACCGGGATTGAGCCTGACTTACAATAACCGCTCTCTGGAAGCGACTATCGATTACTCGATGCGTTTCCGTTTTTACAAAAACAACAGTGATGAAAATCAGGATAAATTTAAGGATGTTCAGCGTGGCAATGCGACATTGTTGTTTTTCCCGGGTCGCCCCTTTACTTTGCGTCTTTCTGAAGATATCAGCAGTGTCACTCTAGATGAACGTAATAATAGTGCCGATTACAATGAGGTAGAAAACCGGAGTCTCCTTTATCACTCCACCGTTGCTCCCGAATATAATTGGCAATTGACCTCAACGTTCTCTATGGTGTTTGGATATATTTACGATCGGAACGATTACGTTGATTCCCGGGGGAATGATACCGAAGCTCACGAAGGACATTTTTCGTTGGTGAAGCAGGTTTCAGCAACCACAGAAGTCTTTGCCCGTTTTGCTTACACGGACCACAATTCCGATGATATTGATGACGAATTTAAACAACAGGATTATACCTTAGGGGTGAATCAGCAGCTGGGAAAACGGGTCTCCGGTACTATCGAGGGTGGTTACAGCAGGGTTGATCAAAAAACCTCTTCCACTGATGATAATAGCCACTGGTTAGTCGATCTCTCTTATCATCTTTCAGAACCGGTCACCTTGACTCTTGCCTATTCTCAAAATTATGAGGTGACCCCGGAAGATGGACTCATTGAATCACAACAAGCTAGCTTTGGTGCTAATTACGTTCGCGAATCATTGACCGCATCAACAGCTCTTTTCTGGAATAAATCCAAATATGTGCGTGAAAATCGGGAAGATGAGGGGGCGGGTATCCGTTTTGATTTAGCCAAACCCCTTAGCCGAACTTTAACGGCCAATCTGAATGGGGAGTATGAACACAGTAAATATGATGATCCGGATGAAAAAGCTGATCTCTATACTCTGGGTGGTTCCCTTGATTATGCCTATCATCGCTTCCTGATTTCATTGGGTTATATCTATCGTAAAAATGATTCTGATTTGGGTGCCAACGAATATACAAATAATGTTGTGACCCTGGACGGAACAATGCGTTTCTGATTGAGTTTTGTGAAGAAAATGGCATTGGAAACAGATTGAGTAACACTTTTAAGCTGGTGAGACAAACATGTATACAGAGTATTTTGGCCTCAGCGCCAAACCATTTGAACTTTTACCAAACC
>JAOZOL010000607.1 GCA_029933295.1 Desulfobacterales bacterium
CAACAAGGTAAAAGTAATGAACCATAAAATCATTAACCCCAGGAGGTAAACGATGGACATCAAAAAAAGGGTACCCTGGAATTGGTTCAAAAAGGAAGAAGATACCGGCAAAATGGTGCCGGTGAAGCGTGAAAGCGCCAAGGAGCAAAGCGGGGTGCTGGTCCACCCGCTACAGCAGTTTCACCAGGAGATCGACCGGCTTTTCGATCAGGCATTCCGCGGGTTCGGGCTGTCCCCTTTTGGTTTTGACCAACCCCTGTTTCCGCGTCTGGCCGACGGCATGCTGAAGCCCACCCTGGATCTGGGCGCCAGCGATAAGGAATACACCATTACAGTGGAAATTCCCGGCGTGGATGAAAAGGATGTCAAGCTGGAGATTGTCAATGACACCCTGACCATCAGCGGCGAAAAGAAACAGGAAAAGGAGGAGAAGGAAAAGAACTACTACCGGATGGAGCGCTCCTACGGCTCGTTCCAGCGGATGCTTTCCCTTCCGGAGGACGCGGATCAGGACAAGATCAATGCCACCTTTAAAAAAGGTGTGTTGACCGTGACCATGCCGAGAAAGGCTTTGCCGAAATCAGACGTAAAACAGATCGAAGTTAAAACTGCTTAATGTTTCAGAGTAAATATTACGGATAAACATAATTTTGTACAAAAGCAGGAAACAATCATACATACAGGAAATGTATTCGGTTTACCGTCGATGGACTGGCGAAATCCGTTTGCGGAGCTGGAAAAGCTGACCCGGATGGATCTGCCGACCAATGCAATGTACGGCCGACCGGGCACGAGTTTTTTGTAGCCGAAAGTATTCCCGGCGATCAACATCACCGAAGACAAGGACAAGGACAAGTACAGTTGAACATCATTTGGTATTTCTTTGAATATCGAGAAAGCGAACAAATGACAATAACTCTTGATTTATGGAGGTACATTATGGAAGAAAACAAGGTCAAACTCTGGGACCGAATCCAAAGGGGTATGGACGCCGGTTTTGATGCTGCCATGTCGGCGGTTCACACGATTACCGAAAAGGCAGGGGAAGGCATTGAACTCACCCGCTTAAGGCGCGAAAAGGCCCGGTTGGAGACACAAACGACCCGAAGATTGGCGGAGTTGGGAAACGCTGTATTCGAGAAAATTTCTGAGCAGAGGCTTGATGATATTGCGGAGAAACTTGAGATTAAGGACATGATTCTCGGGATCGCCCAGGATGAAGCCCGCATGGTCGATATCGACCGGTGCCTAAACAAAGAATTGGAAAAATAATGGAGGTGCAAAAATGAAGAAACGATTGAACATTACCCCATGTTTAACAGCGTAAAAAATATATCTATGTAAATCAGCTATTTGTACACCA
>JAOZOL010000608.1 GCA_029933295.1 Desulfobacterales bacterium
T
The DNA here is from genome assembly GCA_029933295.1 of Desulfobacterales bacterium. Lineage (GTDB taxonomy): Bacteria > Desulfobacterota > Desulfobacteria > Desulfobacterales > Desulfosalsimonadaceae > JAOZOL01. The sequence goes on from JAOZOL010000608.1 coordinate 2, forward strand.
ATAATTATGGACCAGCAGGGATGCTTCGGGCTAAAAAATCTCACTTACGTTATGAAAAAATTTTTACTCATTACAATCAGGGTTATTTCAAATTTGCCTCCCGTAACTTTTATTCTGAATTCCTTGCAGCTGTAAAAGTAGCCAAGAAACTTGAAAATGAACCATCCCTTAAACTTCACAAACCTAAAAAAACCTTACATTTTACTCTCCCGGCTTATATTGCCATCCGAGATCTTTGTAAATATTTCAATGTTTCAGTTAGTACTATAAAAAAACTAAACCCCGCCCTCAGACGTTCCGTATTACAGGGAAAAAAATTCATCCCAAAAGGTTACGCCCTGCGCCTTCCTTACACCAGTCAGCAAAAAAACTTAATTGCCAAAATCCCCGGTCATTTATATCACAAGCGGCAGAAACCAACACAATTCTATCGGGTACGACCAGGAGATACAGCTGGAAAAATTGCCCATGCCCACCGTGTCAGCCTCAAGTCATTAAGAAGCACAAACAATCTTGATACAAATGCATCTATCTTCGTTGGCCAAAACTTGCGTATCCCGGATAAATACTCACGAAAAAAAGTTGAGACACCAAGAAGTATTTCCCCCAACAGACAAAAAGTCACTGTCCGGAATCGCGTTGCAGGAGCTTCCCAGGTAAACAAAAACAATCTGCCACTGCTGGCTGACAGCAAAAAAAACAAACCGGCATGGAAAAAAATCCAACAATCCAGAAGCGTGGTTCTCGGGGAACTGAGTATTTTTAACATATCGAGAAGAAACAACATCACCCAGGGTACAGTCACGGTGCAACCCCAGGAATCCATGGAACTTCTTGCTGACTGGCTTAAAATTTCAGCCAGGTCACTGCGCAAACTAAACGGGTTTTCTGACTCTCATCAGCTTCACCCTGATGAAAAGATACATATCGCCTTGGTAAACATCTCTGCCAAAAAATTTGAAGAACATCGATTTGACTTTCACCTCGAAACTGAAGAAGATTTCTTTAATGCATATAAAATTGTCGGTGTCAGTTCCTACACAGTAAAAAACGGAGACACAGTTTGGGATATATGCAGAAAAAGATTTGATCTTCCGCTCTGGCTTTTAAAAAAATATAATATAAATCTCAACTTTGGTAGCCTGCGTTCTTCGCAACAGTTGACTATTCCTATTGTCAAGGCTATTTAAAAAGAGACGACCTGTCCCGGATAAATTGAAATCTTCAATTTCTTAGGTACAAATAAAAAACAATAAACAAGGAGTTGAAATTGGATATTTCAAAACGTATTGCAGAGATGAAACAACAGCCTGGATTCCAGGACAATGTAGGTATGATCCTCATTCATAATGGTACTGTTCG
>JAOZOL010000609.1 GCA_029933295.1 Desulfobacterales bacterium
CACTGCACCTGGCAACAAAATGTCGGGAAGAGATGCCCGCAATGATCAACATGTTATTGGTAGCTGGTGCCGATATCAACGGCCACTCACAGAAAAAACATTCACTGTCGACAAAACCTGTCACCCCACTTCTGACTGCCGTCCACAATTACTGTCCTGGCAGCGTCGCAATTTTACTGAAGAACGGTGCCGATCCAAACTTTGCCGATCGGGATGGCTACACAGCACTCCACCATATCGCTTCATCATGGCCACAGGAAAGGATGGCGGCAACCATCGATCAACTTCTTCTGGCTGGGGCTGATATCAATGTCCGGGATAAAAATGGCCGCACACCACTGATGATGACTGCCTATGCCGGAAAAAAAGACCCTGATCCAGAGATGATCTTCCTTACCAGAGGAGCAAATCCCGATCTGACCGACAATAGAGGAAATACATTTATCCACCAGTTGGTAACAGGTGTTTCTGCGAAAAAACCGACAACGACAATCGTTAATTTAATAAAAGCGGGAGCGGCGGTTGACCTAGAGAACAGCGCAGGAAAAACCCCATTGATGTTGGCGATGAAGAAACGACAAATTGATGTTATCAAACAATTGCTGGCCGCCGGAGCATCTGCTAATAGACTGGGAAAGCAGGGAGACTCACTTCTCTATTCTGTCATTTCGTGCCGACCTGAAGATCTGATCATACTCGATGCATTGTTGTCAGCAGGAAATGATATCGATATCCGCAACTCTGATGGCCAGACACCTCTCCACCACGCACTTTCCGCCAATATCACCTGTACTCAACCAACAGAAATGTTACTTGATGCGGGAGCAAACCCGAACCTGCAGGATCAGTTTGGAGCGACCCCGCTGCATAAGCTGATTTACCGAAAAACCGGCGATTCGACACCAATCATCAAGCTGATGCTGCAACACAAAGCAAAGCTCAACATAAAAGACAAAGAGGGAAACACCCCGTTACTTTTGGCCGCCTTTGATTCTTCAGGAACCGAAATACTGCAGGCATTTCTATCTGCTGGTGCTGACCCGACACTAACGGACAACTATGGGAATACCCTACTGCACAAAGCTGTTGTCAACCATAAACCCGGGGTTGCAAAACGAATCGAAATCGTATTAAAGGTTACCCCCAATCCGGCACAGAGCAACGGTGATGGCAGAACTGCTCTGGATCTTGCTCGGCGACGTCACGATGATGATGCGATAAAGTTACTTGAGCAGGTCACAATAAAAAAGTAAAACGACCGGAAATTAAAAAATACATACCCAAGCACTTTGATAAAGTTTAGCGAGTACGGTATGCTTATGTATGCCGAGTGAATTTCTTACCTTTCTACTTTACCTTTTC
>JAOZOL010000022.1 GCA_029933295.1 Desulfobacterales bacterium
ACAGACATGTATAAAGACAAAAAAATTTGCGTTCTCGTGCCTGCATACAACGAAGCACTCCAGATCGGCCGGGTGATTGAAACCATGCCCGCCTATATCGATCAAATACTGATTGTCGATGATAAAAGCCAAGACGATACGGTGGCGGTCATACAGGGTTACCAAAAAAAATATAACAATATCACCCTGCTCGAACATGACTTGAATAAAGGGGTAGGGGGCGCAATGGCGACCGGGTATAATTTTTTAAAAGATAAAGATTTTGATGTTGTGGTCAGGATGGACGGTGACGGCCAGATGGCCCCGGATGATCTGCCCGCCATTCTTGATCCGGTCGTGGACGGTCAGACAGATTATTCAAAGGGAAACCGTCTTTTCACAGGAGAGGCCTATCAGAAAATTCCCAAAATCAGATATTTCGGCAACGCGTTTTTATCCCTGTTCACTAAAATTGCATCAGGATACTGGCATGTGGCGGACTCGCAATCCGGTTATACCGCTATCAATAAAAAAGCGCTTCAGATGATTGACTGGGATGAAATGTATAAATGGTATGGCCAGCCCAATGATGTGCTGGTAAGGTTGAATGTACATAATTTCAGGGTAAAGGATGTGCCGGTTCAGCCGGTTTATAATATCGGTGAAAAATCAGGCATCAAATATAAAAAAGTGATTTTTACCATAGGCTGGCTGCTGATCAAACTCTTCTTATGGCGCATGAAAGAAAAGTATATTATTAGAGATTTTCATCCCCTGGTTTTCTTTTATTTCCTTGGCGGTATATTCTCTATCATAACTGTATTGTTGTTTATCCGGCTTTTTGTTGTCTGGTATCTAACCAGCCACATCCCGCCGATTAACGCCTTGTCCGCCATGTTTTCTTTTATGAGCGCCAGCCTGTTCACGCTTTTTGGGATGTGGTTCGATATGGAGGCGAATAAGGACTTGAAATGAAGTGATTAATACTTTTTGTTATAAAACGCATGAGGAAAGAATTATAAAACAGGGGAAAATTTGCCTGATTTTTTATGAAAATAAAATCAATAAGAAAAATTACGGATTGTCGCCGTCTGAATATGTTTGAACTTAAATATTTAGATGTGAATGGTCATGAAAAGACCTGGCAGATTGCCTCCCGAAACGCCCGGCCAAAGTGTGTCTCTAAACAATTTGATTTGCCGGATGCGGTTATTATAGTGCCGTTTCACGTTCAGCGCAATAAGCTGGTCATTATCAGGGAATTCAGAGTGCCCTTAGGGGACTATCAATATGGATTCCCTGCAGGACTTGTCGATGAAGGCGAAACAGTTCAGCCTTGATGTCATTTTCAATGGATTGTCGATTTTTAAATTTTTATTCATTCAGATAATCGGTAAGGGGTGTTGAAATCATGCCACCGGGTTTTCAATGAAACGGGTGTCAGGTCAATTTTACAATAATGGATTCGGCGATTTTTTCTGCGGATCGACCGAAGAGTTCTTTCATTTCAACCAGATCAAGATATTTGTCATCCCAAAGAATATTGTTTTCCTGGACCAGATTTTTAATATGCTCGTGCTTGCCTCCCAGGGCTTTGGCTTTGACCTCAAGGCTTACACTCGTGTTAAAAACAATATCCAACAGCAGGAGATGCTCGATCGTGTTGGGCCTCTCCGGATCATTTGAAATAATAGGAATGACCAGAATGCTCCGGTCATCCTTACGGCCGATGCCGATGTAGACGTTTCCTCTTCGGACTATGATTTTTTTTGTTCCCTTGAGCCGCTGATCTGTTTGTGCCCGGGATATCATTTCAGCGGATGTCCCGGTTTTTTCGATTATTTCAATTGTCGTGTCTTCGGTCGGTTCACCGAGCAGATTAATGCCGGAAATATGATAAAGCGTTGTACCCTGAATTTTGCTTATAATCCTTTGCATGTTTTTCAAGACCAGAACATTGCTGAGTATCAACTGCGCAATGCCGAATCCTTTTTCAGCCAAAATATCAAAGAGAATGCCTTCGGCTTTTTCTTCAATGCGACTGGTACCGACAGTAACTGTTTTAGCCTGATGTTTAATGGCATCAACGGGTCTTGCCATACAGTTAATCGCATCTCCCAAAGATTCGAACAGCTTGTCGAACATATTTTTTGCTGTTCCTTTAATACCAAAATCCATTTCAAAGTCGGAAAGGGGCAGTCTGCCGGCAAGATATTTTAACAAAAGGATCAGGTTGGTTGCGCTGTTGATTCCGATAGCCGCAGAGATTCGGTTCTCTTGCTGTCTTTTTCTGAGTTCATGGTAGAAGCGGATAATCTTTTCTCGAAAGGATTTTTCCAAAGCAATTTCATAAATATCAAGGTTCTCTGAAGAATATTTATTAATCGTATCATGCAGATCAACCCTGAAGTTAAATAAAAATTTTGATCCTTCGTTGATGGTCAGGGCGGCGTAATACCCCCATAAGTGTCCGACAAGAGTATTTAAAATTGGAGCAAAGTGTTCGCTCACCGTGGGCACATGAATGATATCTTTTGAATAAGGGTCGAACCGGTCTTCATGCTCATCAGCGATAATGATGGGTATGGCTTTATGGGATTGAAATATGGCAGTGTCTTTAATGATGTCGCCGATAACACTTCGCCGGGTGCCGGCGGCACAGACAAAGATCAGAGGTTCGGATGAAAGGTCGATATGCTTTTTATCCTCAACAAAATCCGATGAAATGGTTTTGTAACAGAGCTCGGAAAGTTTAATCCGAATTTCATCGGCGGCAGCTTTATTGGGGCCGCTACCCACCGCTGCCCAATATGTCCGGGTGAGCGCATGTCGCCTGGCGGACGATTGGATCTGATCTGACATGGAAAGAATTTTTTCCATATGAGCGGGCAGTTCAATCATATGTTTGATCTCGTTTGAAATAAAGGCATTATTTCGGCACCTGGTCAGTTGGGCAAAATAGAGTCCGATAAGGGCCCCTGCAATGATCTGGGAATAAAAGGCCTTTGTCGATGCAACGGACATTTCAATATCCCTTCCGCTGCTTGTATATAGCGTACCGTCAACTTTGAACGTCAGGTCCGAATCTCTCCGGTTGACAATGGCAATGGAAAAAGCCCCCTGGTTTTTAACCATATCAACGGTTCGATTGGTATCCGCAGTTGTTCCGGACTGGCTGATGGGAATGAGAAGCGTGTCATGCAGTTGATTTATTTTTTCATCATCTATCATAAAACCGCTTAATTCAGATGATTTTAAGGATTCTATCCGGATATCCGTTTTATGAAGATAAAATCGCATGATATCGGCGCAGGCAAGCGCGGCAATCCCGGCCGTCCCCTGGCCTATGAAGATAATCCTTTTGATTTTATTTTTTTTTAATGCAGATGCTATTCTGGAAGGAACTATATTATGATCCAAAGAAACAATAAATCTTTGATCCTCATCACCTTCTATTTTCCAGCGGTTTTCAAGGGTTTTTCGGACGGATGACGGAGATTCAGTAATTTCTTTTAAAAAATAGTGGTCAAAGTTCTGCCTGTCGATATCCCTTGAGGTCAGCGGCGTTTTACGGATGAGATTTTCATTTATTTCAATGGTTGAACCGTCATAGGAGATTGCACGAATCCCCTCAAGCCCGCCGTTGGAGGACTGGTTTAAAATAAAGATCTGGCCGCTGATCGACTGTCCTTGCTCGTTTTGGGAGGGGGTTTCGCCATCCAGTTTGATATAGCGGGATGTTTCTTCTACCAGCCCGTAAATTTCAGATGCGGCAATATAGTGGTCGTCTGCCAGACCGACAAATATTGCCTGTCCGCTTCCTTTTAAGGCCAGAAATAATTTTCCCGGTGCCAGATCAGTATGCATGCTTATGGCATGGGAGCCGCTAAAATCATTAACCGCCAGACGAAAAGCGTCATCTACGGAATGACCTTTTTTAATATAGGCTTCAATGTGGACCGGAATGATCTTGGTATCGCAGGTGATTTCATCAGGAAAGCATACCCCTTGATCTTCATAGCTCTTTTTTATGTTCTGGAAATTGTCAATATCACCATTTAAACATACATGGATGATTCCCCTTAAATCTTTTGCGGGCAGTAATGTTTTATTGTCCTGCGGATGGCAGTTGGGCTCATTTATTTCTCCCACAGAAGCCCATCGTGTATGCGCTGAAACCGTATGAAACATGTGGGGCAGGGTGGTCAGCGTTTGCAGTACCGGATCATCATGGATCTGCTGCCGGATAAATTTGACATTATCCCCCAGGCGTCCGATTTCAGCGGCAATTTTATATGTTATGGCAATGGCAACGTGTTTGTTGCCGGATTCGGCGGCGGTTGTTTTTTTGATGGTGATGCTCCTGCTTAAAAGAATGTCCGGATTTAATCGCCGTCGGTATTCCTCCAGGTGACCTGACTGGTCTAGTATTTTTTTAAGGTTCTCATAGCTTTCCGAGTCTATGATAAACAAAAGAGAGATGCCTGCAGAATCCCTGCCGCGGACTTCCAGGCGGTCAATGCTGTTTAATACAGCGTTTATATTTTTAAAGATGGATAAATATAACCGGTTTGATACGTTATCCCGCGTTGTCGCAAGAAATTTGATCTTTGAGATATTAGCGATTAATTCAGCATCAATGCACCATGTGATATCTTTTAATTTTTCCAGCCGGCCTGACATGACACCCACTTCATTTGAAGACAGGTGACCCATGTGCTGAAAAAGACATTCAGATTCCTTTTCAATAATCGATTTAATACGGGATGAAAGCGTTTGAAGCTGGCTTTGCAAACCTTCATCATTATAAATGGTGAAAAAAGGATCATTGTTTTTAAGTTCCCGAACCGATGATAGCAGGTCATCGATGGTATTTTTATTCCCAAGGAAATGGGTTGTCAGATCAAGATTTTTATTGGTGCAATTAATAAAGTTGTACTCATTGATTTCTGCCAACATTTTTTTCATTGGCGGCAAAGTATGATCTTGCGCTGTTTTTTGTTTTTTTTTGACGTATACGATGCCGGTGAGTCCGCAACACAGCACGTTATGAAGGCAGGGGAAGAAGATGACGGATTGATCGGGTACGCTGCCCGGATGCCTTCCGAAATGAAATGTTGCAAAAGACGTTTGGATATAATTTATTGCTCGTTTAAAGAGATGTGGATTTTTTGGCATGTTTATTAATTTCAGCCTTTGCATAATAATTTTTAAAATATTTTTTTATTGCCATACGCGAATAACGGGCCGCACGGATGCCGATATATTTGTCATGAACAACAAGCACGGACGTTATAATTTTTTTTTTGCCGTTTTTTTCCTCGGCAAAACCTTCAAACCAGTCGTATTTTAAATGCTGTGCATTATTGTTGATGGAACCGGTTTTCCCTCCGATATTCAGTTTGGATAGAACCTTGTCCTTTTTGAATCCGGAAAAGGATTTTGATGCGGTTCCTGATGTGACGGAGGCATTCATCAGTTTTTTTAATGTAATAGCTGTATGGGGGTTGATTATTTGAGCCTTTGTATGGGAATTGCGCTGGTAAACCATATGGTTGTCCCGGGTGATGTTATCAATCAGGGTAGGCTCAATGAGTTTTCCGTTATTGAGGATGATTGACACCATAATCGCTCCGTGCAGGGGTGATATACGTGTTTTATTATTAAATCCGCAGGCTATTTCCGCCCAGTTATATGGATCATCATTAATTGTAAGGCAACTGGGAGCAAGCGGGATTTCAAAGTTGAATTTTTGATTAAAACCAAAGGCGCTTGCGTATGATTCAATCGTTGATTTTCCAAGAAGATGGAGACCGATTTTACCAAAAACCGGATTCACCGAGTCCGCGAATGCTTTTTTAAAAGAAATTCGGTTGGTATATTTATTTAACCGGTCTTTGAGCTGTCTTTTATATAATGTGTATTTGTTGCCGTTAAAGGTAACCGGCGTATTACAATTAAAATTGTATTTTTCAATTGCTGCGGCGGATGTAATTATTTTAAAAAGGCTTGCAGCCGGATAATCGGAATTTGTGCAGGTATCACCGTCAGGATTGGTTTTATCATAACTGACCATTGCTAAAATTCTTCCTGTTTCAGCCTCAATTGCAACAAATGCGAAGAATCTTGAATTTTTTCGATCGATATGTTCGATGATGAAATTTTGGAGAGAAGGGTTCAGGCTGGATTTTATTTCAAAAGTTTTCCCGCCGGTGTTTAATTCAAAGCTTTTGTTTGTCGCATTTGTGAAGGGAATCATCCGGTTTATTTTTTGAAGGGTGGGTTTGTCAAATTTTTCAACATTGTCGGCAAATATCCGTGAATGAGTTTTTCCGGGCACAAATAGCATTTTATCCAGTAACGTAAAGGCCCCATATACGGTCAGGACAAGGACGCACAACAGGACGGCATACCCGGGCATGCGCCGGTATGAGCGCCGTTTGGCATCTTTTTTTTGTAATTCGAATTGATAGTCTCTCCACTGGCTGGTGTGACTATATTTTCCTGATTTTAATTTTGATCGATTGAACATGGCATTGTATTTATTATTTATCCTTAGTCAATTTTTGTGTCAAATCGTTTTTGATTAATTATTGAGAGAGGGATAGGAGGTAGGTTCTTAAGTTAATTTTTTTGTTTTTTAATCCAAGTTTGTTTCTGATATTGTTTCGATGGAATTCAATGGCCCTGTCTGAAAGATTAAGCAATTCGGAAATTTCTTTGGTTGTTTTGCCGGCTTTAACAAAATCTGCGACCTGGATCTGCATGGGGGTGAGATTTTGTAAGTGTGAGGACAACTTTTTCAGATAAGGGGATACAATTTCATTGATATTTGAATCAAGTATTTTTAAATAGGTTTTCTGCCTTGAGTTCAAGCCGGAATTTTTCAATTTTTCAATATAAGGCAGAATCAATTTTTTTGTATTGGATAATACTTTATCTTCAAGATCTTCCTTGTCCTGTTCACGCTGTTTTAATAAAATTTTTAAGGCGGTGTTTGTTTCTTGAAGATTTATAGTTTGCAGGCGTAATTCTTCCTCTTTTTCTCTTAAAGAGGTTGCGGCCAATTTGCGTTCTTCAATTTCAGTAAGGAGGCGTTCGTTTGCCAGAACAAGTTCACGTGTTCTTTCCATCACTCGTGTTTCCAGTTCTTCATTTGCTGCTTCCAGCTTTGCTTCAGCTATTTTGCGATCAGTGATATCCATAAAGGATGCCATCATGCAGATCGGGTTATTATCGGCATCTGTGACCAGATTTGCAGAAACAAGAACAGTGATGATGGAGCCGTTTTTTTTTACCCCATCAATTTCATCGCTCCAGTATCCTTTGCCTAAAATGGCTTCAATCGCTTCCTCGGCCTGCTTTGGATCCTTTGCAAAATCAATGGCGGATTTTCCTATGATCTCGGACGTGTCATCGTCGCCCCACATTTCAAGGAAAGCTTGGTTGATATAGGTAATATTACCCGTAAGATCGCCAATGACAATTCCCTGGATGGACGATGAAACAGCGAAATCCTTGATTCGGAGTTCTTCTTCAATTTTTTTACGGTCGGTAATGTCGACAAAGGAGTCCATGGTACAGATGGGTTCCCCTTTATCATTGTATACGATGTTTGCGGCCATATGGATGGTGGCCGGTGTGCCGTCTTTTTTGAACCCTTCGATCTCTCCTTCCCAGCTCCCTTTTTTCAGGAGTTCAAGCATGATTGTTTCCGCTTGTTCCTTGTCCTTGGCGAGCTCCAGGGAAGATCGGCCTATGACTTCGGAAGGATCATCAGCACCCCACATGCGCAGGGCCGCATCATTAACATAAATGATATTTCCTTCCAAATCTCCGATACCGATTCCGTGAATAGCGGAAGCGATAGCCCTGTCCTTGATCAGTAATTGCTCTTTGATATCCCTGTTTAGTAAAGAAGGATCTGATTTCTCAGGAGCATTTTTTGATGAATGCTTGTCCGGGTTATCCGGGGAGATGTCCGTCATTGGGAAGTCCTTAATATTGGGTTAGAGATGGGTGAAAATTATCTTGCAAATGGATTTATTTTTCCTCCTTTTTGAAGTTAAGATTTTTTTACGCGATTGTTTTTATTATTGCAATCATTTTCAAGGCAGCCCTAAGAAAACAACCAGTCCGCCAATTTTTTCAGCCAGCGCCCCTTGTCGTTATTTTCAAATTTTATTGTTTCACCATGGCCGCGTTTAAGCAGGGTTGCATGTGTCTTTTTTTCGGGGATTTCGGTTAACAGATCCAGTGCTTTAAATAAAACAGCCTTTACCTCGGTTGCGCCTGTTTGTTGTTTCCATGATTCTACGGCTTTTATGAATTGCGGGGCAGGTTTCCCCGGGGTTTCCTGCTTATTGGGTCCCCCAAGACGATTAATGGCCTTGATGACCATTTTTCGCCGGTCAGCATAATTTAATGCTTTGAGTGTTTCAGGCATGATCGGCGTGCCGATATAATAATCCTGTTTTGCGTAACCCACGGGAAAATCCAGGGTGTTTTCAAGTTTTTTAACTGGAAGCCCACCTGTAAACCGGACCGGCACGATGGGAAGATCGGATTCAATGGCCATGTCTATAAAAACAGAGCTTAATATTTTTACGGGATTTCTACAGGTCAGCCCCAACCGGCCTTCGGTGTGCAGAAATACGGATATCCCTTGTTTTTTGATCTGTTGCTTAAATTTATCTATGATATTGAATAGAGATTTTCTGTCGTTTTGGTCAAAATAGACAATGTTTTTTGGATAATTAATCTCTGGGTGGGAGTAAATAATATCGTTTAAAGCGCCGATCCATCCGGTTTTGTGGTCTGCATCCGCTATGGTGACGATGCGGCGCCGGGTTAATACCTGTGCCAGCAACGGAAACAGCATGGATTCCACCTGTATCTGGTGGTTGCCAAGATATAGAAGGCTGCGATGGCGTACTTTTTCAAAGGCGGCGGGGTCTTCGATGATAACATATCTGACAAATCGTTCCCAAAGGGAGCGGGTAATGTTTTCAAATAACCAGGGACCCATGTTAAATAGATTCCGGCCATATTCAAAAATTTTGTCATAATCAAGCTCAGGTTCTCCCACTTTAATTTTTTGCTGATTGCTTTGTTGTGTCTGAATTTTTATTGAAAAAGAAGAAAGGGGCATGAAATCACAAAAAGCGGTTTTTTTGTCTTTGGAAAGGTGAATTGAGTCGGGATCAACAGCCGTGAGCTGTGTTGAATTTTCAATTTTCTTTACGACTTCTTTTTTTATCGGGTCTTCTGGTATTTGTTCTTTTGTTTTCAGGTCTGTTTTCTTCAAATCCGGGGGAACTTCCAGGCCGTCGTTATTTTTTTCATCCATATTATCTTTCAGTTTTGCGTATGCATCAGGGCCTGCTTCCACAATGTATGCGCATAAATTTTTGACATGGAAAATTTTTAAGTTGTCCGCCCATAACCATGCTTCGGCAACCGCGAAACAACCTTGTTCGTCACGGCCCATGTCTGTAATCTCCATTTCTATGGAGATCCGTTTAGCCGAAGGGGTGACCTGGCCCCTGTATTTCCAGGTAACGGGACGGTCCAGGCCGATGGGCTGGAACCGGGGATTTGTAATCCCTTTGTGCATATTTTTATGGATCATGAAAAATTGCAGGGTTTGAACCATGGCTTCCACGCCAAGGGAGCCGGGTTGAACCGGATCATGAAAGAAATGGGCCTTGAAAAACCACTCTCCGGCATCCACTGTTTTTTCAGCCCTGAGCCGGCCGAGCCCTTTTTCCCCTCCGTTGGGCCAGAATCCGGTTACACGGTCTATCATCAGCAGCATGGGCTCAGGCAGCCGGGGTTCTTTGTTGCAATATTTTTTCGGCCTGTCCGTAAGATCAACTAAAAAATCGCATGGTTCATCAAGCCACTTGCGTTCTTTTTCGGTTGCGGCAAGTCCTTTTTGGTTGTCTAATGCCTCTTTGTGGAAAAATCCGAATCCCGTCTCCATTTTATAGACACATTTGTCTTTAATAAAACATTCAACATCAAAATTGACGAGAATAATACCTGAAAAATTAATAATTCTCGTGAGCGTGGTGCGGGTGCGAATGGTTCCGCTATGGGGTAATATTTCATCTGTTATGGCGCCTGTTCCATCCATGTTACGAAAATACAGCGGTTTATCTGATGCGGCAGGCCCGCCTTCAAACACGGCCAGCCATCCGCATGGCTGCAGGGCCACTTCCATGAGTACACAAAACGGCATGGTGCGATTTCCGTTTTTATCAAAATACCAGGCATCTGCGGGAATATCGTAATCAACTTCTATGGTCTCGTTGGTTTTCATGGCTCCCATGGTGGCATTGATAGATGTCACCCGTGACATGAAATGATAGGGAGGGCCGGGAAGTCGGGCGATATGCCGGGGGCCGTCAAAGGGCTTTCCAAGTTCTCCGAATGCATCAGATGGCTTGCCGAACGCGCAGGCCAGCAGGGATTTATAGCCGAATTCCATATCGCCGATTCTGGCAACAGGATGTTTCTCAACATGATTTTCAAGTAAGTGCGGCCAGCAGTCCAAGGGATAATCCGGCACCAGGCGCAAACCCATACGGCGGATGTGAAGAATTTTGAGACCGTCACAAGTGCCTAGGATATCGCCATAGATAGTGGGGCAGGGCCCGTCAATCAGCTCTTCAACGAAAACTTCATAAATAAGTTTTTGACTTTTGGGTGTTACCTGCCCCCGGCATTTGATATGATAAATTTCATCAGGTACCGGATCAAAGCGCCATCCGTCTTTTTCCAGAGTATATCCCATGGCGGTTAGGTAGAACGAAAGGGCCTGCAGACAGGCGTCGCTCATCAGGGTGCCGGGCATGCAGGGATCGTTTTTAAAGTGACACGTCAAATACCATGCATCCGAAGGTATATTATTTTCTATTCTCAGGTAACCGCGTCCCCATGGCCCGCCGTCTGGATCGAAATCGGTAATTTCATCAATGAGCCGCATCATTCCGGATTGAATTTTAGGGGTTTTGGAGTGGGTTTGGGTCAACTCAAAACCAGGGCCAAAACATTCGTAGACCCGGCCTTCGGAGAAGGCTTTTACCTGGTTGGTGGAAAATTTATTTCGGGTGCATTTCACAAAAGGAGGTGCAACAATAGCCTCATCATCAGGTTTATGCTCGCCGGTTACTGAATCCCAGATGATACCGCCAGACGATGCAAGCTCTTCATCAGAGAAAAATCCAGCCTGCGCGTTACGGACAGATAAACGAAGCTCGCCATTTATTCTGCAGTCATAGCGGAAGAAAAAGATTCGGGTGTCCCCGATATTGGCGTGTCCGTCCACGTGAATCTGATAGCACAGCGTGTCTCCCACCCGCGGCGGCTCTCCATAGTAAACAAGGTCGCAACCGAGCAGACGGTAAACTCTTTCTCCTTTGTTTTGAAAATCAGCCCCCAGGTAAGAGACAAGGGTTAAGTCACATTGGCCGGATTCAACAGTGATTCCTGCAGGCATATAAATATCATTAAGGTACCACCCGTCAGCCACGACATCCGTTTCTGTCCAGATAATTCCTTTGCCCATTTGGCCGGGTTCTGCATCCAGTCCGGTGATTCGGTCAGCCAGGAGAAGCGGATATTCGGGAAGACGTACCTGCCGGGAATAGTCGTCCTGTATTTTGAACATCTCACCAAACACGTCTGATATTTTTCCTGATGCTAAAATTTCGAGCTGTTCCTTGGAAAATTTTGGGCCAATGGGTTCGATATACTCGGCGTTGGCAAATTTATCTTTGGCAACAGGTGTTGTGCCATTAACCGTATCGGCCTCATGGCTGGAAAGAGCAGGTGCTGTTTTTTTACCGGAAGAAGAAACTTTTTGTACGGAGAGTTTGCCCAGTGTCGTCAGTACGTTTTGGCGGTGATCCAGAAACCGTTTGTGGACGGTCGCCTGCCGGGCAAGGAATTCCTGATGGATTTTCGACACCCTGTCGTTTTGGGCCGCGATATTTTTTAATATATTGCTTGTGGTAAGATCTGTTTCAGCGGGGTCTTTCAAAGAGTCCGTTATTCCCGGTATCATTGATTTTGATTTTTTGGTTGGCGCTTTGGTGGTATCTGGCATGGGATCAGCTGTTTTTTTTTGCCTGGGTGGGATAATTTTTTTGTCAATATAATTAGCTTGCTCCATGAGCACATCCATTCCTTCCATTACAGGTGACATGACAGACGGGAGCGGGGGCGCCGGCGCCATAACCTGTTTGTTCTCAGGTGTTTCAAGATTTGTTTTGTCGGGGGTGTTGATAGAATCTGTTATTATCGAGGTAATATGGGTTTCTCCCTTCTTTATTTGTGAAATCGCAGGCAGCCTTATTTCAGGAGGATGCACCCGGTAAACCCGGGTCGGTTTTGGCGTGTCTTTGTCCATGTGGCCGGCACCATCGTTCTTTCCTGAAGATAAAGTTATGTCTTCAAACTTCTTGTAATTAACGGTAACGCCGGCTGATTTGAGTTGCGCCATGGCATGAATAACCTGATTTACAGAAGATAGGTCCCGTTTGTCCATAGAGACAGCAATATGCTCTTTGTCTTTGAGTATCTGGCCTATCCATTGGCTGCACCTGTTTCTCGGGCCGTGTTCAAGAAAAATTCTGACACCGTCATTGTATGCGTTTTCAACCATGGCCGGAAAATCGAGAACGTGGGTGGCCATGTCGTAAATGGCCTGGGCGGATGCCTCAGTGGTAGGATGGTAATGGCTGCATGTTGCGCTTGAGTAAAATCTTACATCAGCCACATCTGTGGTGGCACGGCTGTGCAATTTACGCCACTGCTCAGCATATGCCGATAGTTCCTGACAATGGTTGACGATATTGTATGTTAAAGGGAATGCGTGGTGTTGCCCGATTTGTTGAATCACCCTTTCGCAGGCGGTTTTGTCTCCGCCAATGACAAAATTATCCGGCGCATTGATGATAATAAGATGGGCGCGGGGTTCTGATTCAAGTGCTTTTCTGACGGCGTCTTCCGGTGCAAGTATTCCGTAGTTTGCCCAGTCAACTTTCTTTTTACTTTTGATTTTCCAGGCGCGTTTAACCACATTAAAGTCGCCGCCGATTTCATGGGTATATACGCCCTTGTCTTTGAAATCAGCGGACATCTGTCCCATATCCTGCCAGGCACCCATGGCAAACAGGGAATTGGATTCGCCGGATGAAAAGCCGATGGCTGCCTGTGGCCTGAGACCGAGATATTTTTGCGTAAGCACCGCATGTATTTGGGATAAGAAGGAGCTTCGCCATAACATAAGTTCCGGGGTTTGAATTTCTTCGTTGTCCGCATCACGCATCCATCTGGCAGACTCCCGGGCGTCCAGGCCGAGACGGGAAATCACTTCTTCAACAATTTTCGGCATCGCCAGATACAGATCCCTGCCCATCCGGGGGTATGCCCCGGCAGGGCCTGTAAATACAAACGCGAGTTCACCTTCAACCGGCCGGCTATGATAGTAGATACCGTTGCCAAGGGAAATGTTTTTGATGTTTTGTTTTTTTTCAAGCAGAATTTTAGACTGGCCGGCCAAATCTTCGAGTTGTTCTGTCTTTTTTGCCACAAGAACCAGGCGTGCCGGTCCGGTGTCTGATTCAAAGCCTTTTTCGAGGTTTTCTAATATTTCTTTTTGATCATTACCGGAAAAGATATGGAGCCTGGGCGCAGAATCTGTTAGCAAATGCCCGGCATCGGTTTTTTTATCCTCTTTTACAATGACCGTTGCAGATTCTCCACCAAGGGCATTTACAGTTATCCCGGCAGATCTTGTATGAGACGAAATCCAGGGTAATGCCTTATTGCCGACCCCTGCGGGCAGCGCCTTATAGTGGCATGCAAGCGCCGCTGTCGCGACATGAAGCAATCCTGATGCTGCATGGGCGTGGCCGGTCAGTGGTGTAATGTTTTGTCCGTTTTTGTCTATTGATAGCGATAACGTGGGCGTCTGAGCCTGATCCTTATCTATCTCTTCTGTCTTGTTTGGGAGCAGCGCATATATCGTGTCACCGTCAGCTCTTGCGTCTTTAGCGCGCTTTAATATCAAAGAGATTGCGGCATCTCCGGGAATTTGTTTTTCATTATCCAGTATTTTCTTAACCGCTGCTTTATGAACGGTTTCACACGATATGTCCACAGCGCCCACGACTGCCGCATCTATCTCACCCGCCGTAAGCGCCCGGACAGCAAGCTCAAGACACCTTATGCCGGAGAGTTCTTCCGATGAGACAGTTAAGCACTGTCCTTTTATATCAAACTGGCTGCTGATCCGGTTTGCAACGATATTGGGCATGGCACCTAAAATTGCCGATGCCTCCCGCGCCGGATTGATCTGGTCATCTTTGACAAATTCAATCCAGTCCTTCATTTGACGGGTTATTTTATTTGTCTGCAGCCAGTCACAGACAAATTGCGGGAGACGCCAGCACATGCCGGAACGGGTGACTTCGCAATCACATCCCATCCCGACAAAGACACCGGCCCGCTTGTTGGGGAATTTATCAACATTATCGAGTGCCTCCATGGTCGCTTTGAGCATAAGAAGCTGTTGCGGAAGTGTCTGGTCAAGGGCTGCCGGGAAAAATCGGAGTCCCATGAGCGGCAGCTCAAACGGACCTGCCTTTCCGGCCATGGTGCCGTCTTTGGATTCTGTAAGAGCAGATTTGCCGGAAAAAATTGTCCGGGTAAAATCTTTTATCCCTGTGCCGGAAGCAACCATCGCGCCCATACCGACAATGGCGATGTCTTCTGTTTTCTTGATGGGTTTTTCATATAATTTTGTTTTTGGCGGTTTTTTGTATGATCCTTTATCAAATTCTTCTAAGATGAGATGCGCGTTGTTGCCGCCAAACCCAAAATTGCTGATTCCGGCGATCCGCAGGCCATCTGACGGCCATGGTTCTGATTTTTTGATGAGACGAAAGGGTGTATTTTTTAATTTGTCGGTGGGCTCTTCTACGTGAAGCGTGGGTGGGCGGATGCCTGCTTTCATTGCACCGGTTACTTTCAACAGGCCTGCAATTCCCGATGCGGTAATCGGATGCCCCATATTGGATTTTATCGTGCCAATGGGGATATCGCTTAAGCCATCGAAAATACGGCTGGTACTTTCCACTTCAATGTCATCGCCGACTTTTGTGCCGGTGGCATGGCACTCGAGCAATGAAATCTGAGACGGATTGATGCCGGACATCTGGTAGGCATTTTGCATGGCCGCAAACTGGCCGTCAGCAGAAGGGACAAGCAGTCCGTGGCCCTTGCCGTCATTTGAAAGACCAATGGCCCTTATTACTCCGTGGATTTTATCGCCGGCCCTGACAGCATCCTCAAGCCGCTTTAATGCGATAAATCCACCGCCCTCGGCCGGGACCAGACCGTCGGCATTTTTGTGAAACGGACGGCTTCGCCCGGTTTGGCTCATTGCCTGCAATGTGCAAAACCCGATGTGAATAATCAGGTCGTCTGATCCCTGAACGCCGCCGGCCAGCATCAGGTCTGCTGTTCTGTCGTGGAGTTTGTCACAGGCTGTTTTCATGGCAAATAGCGATGACGCGCATGCCGCGTCAATGGCAAATGCGCCGCCGTTTATATCAAGCGCCCGGGCCACGATGTGTGCAGGGAGTCCGGACATGAATCTGTTGATGGCATGAGGCTTTTTAACGTTTGCCAGCAGTCTTGCTTTGCCTTTCAAAAAATGGTCGGATTGCGCGTCAAGCCAGATAGATTCTGCAAATTCTGACATGGCAGGGGATGGATAGGACAAGTTTCCAAAGACAATTCCTGCGTTAATCCCTTTGGCGTTTTGGTATCCGGCATCGTTTAAGGCTTCCCGGGCGGTGTGGAGCAGCCAGTGAACCAGGCGCCCATACTGCATGACTTCTTCTTCAGGAATTGCAAACCCATCGGGGTGAAACACGGATTCAAATCCCTTGACATATCCCCCCTGGTCGCACCAGGTGATATCTTTTGTGTTTGGCCCGGCCGGGGCCATGACCAGATTGGGATCCGTCCGCCAATACCCTTCAGGTACGGTAGATAATAGATTTTTCCCGGCGGCAATGTTATCCCAGAGCTCTTCCGGATTCAGTGATCCGGGCAGGACGCAGGACTGTCCAACAATGGCAATCGGTTCAAAGGACATATTTATTGGTTCTCATGTCCGTTGATCGTTGCGGGTACCGGGTCCGGCAGCATGTGCATCTCAACATCGCAAAGCTTTGCGGCAAGTCTTCCTTTTTGATCAAAAAAAGAGATGTCAGAGACCGTCCGACCGTTTTGGATGGATTTGCCACTTAGGACGCAATCAATCGGTCCGGTTATCGGGGCATCATGGTAGGTGTAACAGGCACCTATTTTTGTGGGGAGCGATTTTTGGTTGAAATTGTGTATTCCCCATAAGATGGCGAGTTGCAATCCGCCGTCAAGGGCGGCGATATCATATTTCCAGCTATAATCCGGCCATGCCATTCTTTCTATTCCACCAAGAACAGCTGTTGCTGTTTTGTCGGAAACACCTTTTAAGGATTTAATGACCTGGAATTCCGGACCGTGAAAAAGCATGCCATTGTAAATTTCAGAAACATCCCACTTCCATGAGGGCAAGCCGTTTTCCTTTGATTTGAATTCATTACTGGTCACAGGGTTTTTAAGAGACATTTCTATCTTGGCGGCGTAATGCGTGCCGCGGTCAGGACCTATCAATGACAGGTCTAAAAAAGAACGGTCGCCATTTGACTGACGGCAGTTTACCGTGAAATTGTCGCTGCCTTTTATAAAATTGTCGAGTTTGATTCCTCGCAGAACTTTGAGATCCCGGCATCTAACATAATTCATATCCGGGTTGTACAGTTGGGCTGTTTTTGAAAACCATTCAAGTACCATTACAACCGGGAGTACGGGCGTTTCCTGTATGCGATGGCTGTCGATAAAGGGATATTTTTCTTTATTAACCAGCAGGCTCAGGTTGAGATCCCGGGGTATGGCGCTGATGCCGGTGGCGCTGTCCGGGGGCGCGGGGCCGATAACAACCTCAATGTTTTCCGGTGCGTTTTCGGTTATTTCTTTTACAAAATGTTTCACCCCGACATCAACGGGTATCAGGGGAATACCAATCTCTTTGAAATGGGCTTTGAGAAGCGAAGAAACCATGCCGCTGTCCCATGGGCCCCAGTTGATGGATTTTACGGAACATTTGCCTTTACGGTTTATCGCTTCAGCATTTGCGACCTTGTTAAGAATTTCGTTAGCCATGGCATAATCGCTTTGTCCCATATTTCCGGTGCGGCCGGCAATGGAAGAAAAGAGACAAATGACATTCAGTGCGTCTTTGCTAGTGGCTTTAAGAAGCGATTTAAGTCCTTTTACCTTGGTGTTAAAAACCCGATCAAATTGTTCTAATGTTTTTTCGGCGATCAGCTTGTCTGCCAGAACACCCGCGCCGTGTACGATACCGGTGATGGCGCCCCATTCTTTTCGGATAGCTTTTAGCGCATCTGAAATATCCGATTCGCTCGTCACGTCGGCAACGATATATCTTACATCAGCGCCGGCCTGCTGCATGGCCGCGATGTTTGATTTTATTTCCCGTGTGGAAAGTATTTGGTGGGTCTGTTTATTCAGATCCATGGGGGTCACGGTTTTTCCATTGGCCTTTGCATCCTGCAACAGTGTTGCTTTTATCTGGGCGTCAGTTTCAGCATTATTACAGCACTCGGGTTCGTCTGCTGGCTCGGTTCTGCCGATCAATGCAAGACGGGGTTTTACCTTTTTGGCAAGCTGAATGAGCGCCTTTGCGGTAATTCCTCTGGCGCCGCCGGACGCAACGATGACTGAATTTTCATCCAATGCCGTACCAGCATCCCCGGCAGGTTTACTATAACTCTTGAGACGAAATCGGCTGCCGTCTGATTTAAGCCCGACTTCAAGTTCCGGCCCGCCGGTGAGGAGTTCCATACAAATGATTGCTGCGATTTTTTCAGATGACAAGCTATTGCTGTCAATATCAATGGCCTTGACCGATGCCTTTGGCCATTCGATGGCCGCAGTCTTTATCAGACCGGTTAGCCCTGAAAGCCAGACACGATCACCGGCTTGTCCTGAAAGTCCAAAGTCACCACCAGTATTTTGTACGGTAACAAAAACGCCGCCGGACTCAGTAAGTCGACCTGCTATTTTTTTAGCGGCTATAAAAGCTTTTTTGTTAATATTAATGGCGTCCTGTTTTTTTGTAATTTTGCCCAGGCCAGCAAGGAATATCAAACCGTCACAGTCGTCGGGGACTTCTTTGGCAACCGCAGCACGGATGCCGTTTTTTTTGAGTTCTTTAGCCAGGGCACCGGCAATACCGGTTTTATCATCAATGATACACATATGATTTGCTTCAGAAAGCCCGGGCATTGAAAAACCGGAATAGGGCACCGGGGTTTCCCGGAGTATATATCTTCCAATCCCTAACCCTTCTTCTTCTGTTTGTGCTTCTATTGCCGGAGCTATGGCAGTTGCTGGTTCAATACCACTGCTACTGACTTGCCCAAGTGAGCGTTCAATGAAATCAATAACATCACCGAGTGTTTTGATTTCAGCCATTACAGCGGGATCGACTTCCGGCATCCCTGGATTTTCCTCATTAATAGCGGAAAAAATTTCAACCCGCTTGAT
>JAOZOL010000610.1 GCA_029933295.1 Desulfobacterales bacterium
CCGGTCGGGCTGGTTGAGGTTGATGGAATCTCCGATATTGGATTAATTACCAAAAACGTCACCAATAGTGGTTGCGGTTAAGGTTTGTTCCACCCATGACAACAGTTGTTCTTCGTCAGCCTGCTGCAAACTACTTTTTATGTCATTTGGAACTGAACCGAATTTCTTTTCCAGCATACGTATCAGGGCTTTTTGAGTTCCTTGCTGCATGCCTTGCTGCATGCCCTGCTGCATGCCTTTTTGTATGCCTTTCTCAACTCCAATTCTTTCAACACTAGTCACATAAGGCATTTTTCTCTCCTTTTCATATTTTTCCAGATTATCCCAAAAAAGTTTCTCATAACTTCCCGGCAGGGAAATCAACCAATCAATAAATCTAAACAGAGCCAATATGTCCTGCCGATTATAGCCCGCTGTATAGAGCTGTTTAACCAATTCAAACTTCTTTTCAAACAGGCTTTCCAGATCTTTTCGATTCTCGATAACCAGTAAATGAGCCTGGATGATTACGGCAAAAGGATTATTATTCCAAGCAGCGGGTCTGGATGAAACCTTCTGGTAATCGAGTAGTTTTATCACCGGGAAATCAAACTTTAAATCACAGCCCCACAAACCAGACTCTCCTGCCAAGGTGAATCGAAATCTGAATTATGCGGTTTACCCATCATAGCACCTTATATCATTTGTACCAATTTTTCTACTATTTTCCCGCAACTTCTTCTTTCAGTCGTTTCATATGGCCACGGCCCAAACCTTTAACTTCGTAACCGGCGGCAAAAAAGGTTTTTATTTGATCGTCGCTGAGCATGGCGAAGCAATCGATGATGACAGCGGGATTGCCGATCATGGCGATAAATTGTTCGGGTTCGAGATCCTTGTAAGCGTCGTGGCGGACGGCGAGAATAACGGCGTCGACGCCTTTGAGAGAGGCTTTAAGATCTTTGCTGACGCGGAGATCGGAAAGGCTCTCCTGGTTGCGGAAGAAACGGGACCAAGAGTGGCCGGGAGCCGGGTAAGAATCCTGTTTTTCGAGTTCCCACCAATGTTTGACATAGGGGTCGTGAACCTGAACATCGGCCCCCATTTCAGTGAGTTTGCGAACAATAAGTTCAGAACCGCTATAGCGAGTATCGCCGACATCTTCACGATAGGAAGCGCCTAAGACGAGAACGCGGGAGGCGGCGACGATTTCATGGCCAAGAGCTTTATGTTCTTTAACCAGAGCGGAAAGGCGGTCATTTTCGTCGTTGAGGTAGCGGCGTTTGATGCCGTGGACTTCATAACCTTCTTTCAAGCAATAATTCTGCCAAGTAGGCGCCGTCTTGGCCGGTGACTCCGGTGATTAGGGCTTTTTTTGT
>JAOZOL010000185.1 GCA_029933295.1 Desulfobacterales bacterium
CAATTATTTTTTCCGCTGGGTCGGTCTCAATGACCTGACCGCAGCGCCGGCCCTCCACATTTCTGAATTTTTAATCTCGTCTAATTCAGCCTGGAGTTTTTCCTTATAATCCGGTTTGCTGTTGACATCTAACACCCGCCTGGTTTCAGTGCCGTTGGCAACGCTTTCATAAAGGTTTTCAAAAACCGGCATGACCGCATCCCGGAATTTCGGTGACCAGTCCAGCGCGCCGCGTTGTGCAGTCGCGCTGCAGTTGGAAAACATCCAGTCCATACCGTTTTGATCTACAAGCCGGATCAGGCTCTGGGTGAGTTCTTCAACGGTTTCGTTGAATGCTTCACTGGGAGAATGACCGTTTTTGCGCAGCACGTTATATTGCGCTTCCATGACGCCTGAAAGGCAACCCATCAATACGCCCCGTTCACCGGTCAGATCACTGAAGACTTCTTTTTGAAACGTTGTGGGAAAGAGGTATCCGGACCCTACCACGATACCAATGGCCAGTGTCCGGTCTTTTGCCCGACCGGTAAAATCCTGATCAATGGCGAAACTGGAATTGATTCCTTCACCAGCCAGAAAATTTGCCCGAACACTGGTTCCCGAACCCTTGGGTGCCACCAGGATAACATCAACATTGTCCGGTGCGATGATCCCGGTCTGTTCTTTGTAGACAATGGAAAAGCCGTGAGAAAAATACAGGGCATCTCCTTCGTTTAAACATTCTTTGACCACAGGCCATGTGGCTGTCTGCCCCGCATCAGATAAAAGTTCCATGATGATGGTGCCTTTTTGGGCAGCTTCCTTAATGGGGAACAGTGTTTCTCCCGGTACAAAGCCGTCTTTGACAGCTTTTTCCCAGTATTCATCACCTTCCATCTGGCCGATAATAACATTAACGCCGTTATCCCTCATATTCAGTGCCTGGGCAGGGCCCTGAACGCCGTATCCGAGTATGGCGATCTTTTCATTTTTAAGGATGTCTTTTGCCTTATCGATTGAAAATTCATCAGATGTGATTATGTTCTCAACTACGCCGCCAAAGTCAATTTCTGCCATGTGTCTTCTCCTTTGTTATTTAAAATATGAATTTTTGGTTTATTATTTTGATTTATTTTCCCGAAACAGTGCAATGCTGCCGGTCCTTGCAAGCTCTCTGATTCCGAATGGTTTTAAAAGATTTAATATTGCGGAAATTTTTTCCGTATCACCTGTAATGCTGATTGTATAATGATCCTGCCCCACATCAACCACCTGGCCTCTGAAAATATCGATTACTCTTAAAATTTCAGCCCTGTTTTCCGTTTTTGCGTTGATTTTGATTAAAACCAGCTCTCTGCCGACATAATCCAGACCGGTCAGGTCGGAAACCTTAATCACATTGATTAATTTGTTTAACTGTTTTTTTATTTGTTCCAGAATAAATGAGTCGCCTATTGTGACCATGGTGATACGTGAGACCAACGGGTCTGCTGTTTCTGCCACACAAAGGCTTTCGATGTTATAGCCCCGGCCGGAAAATAATCCGGCAATACGGGAGAGTACACCCGGCTCATTTTCCACAAGGATTGAAAGTAAATGTTTTTTTTCTGTCATGGCCGCATCCTTATTTTTAAACCAAAAGCATTTTTGAAATAGGCGCCCCGGCAGGCACCATGGGGTAGACACATTCTTCGGGTTCTACAACAAAATCCATGATGACCGGACCCGGACTTGAGATTCCTTTTTTAAGAACCGATTCAACTTCTTTGGGCTTTGTGGCTCTTAATCCCACCGCTCCGTATGCTTCTGCCAGTTTTACAAAATCAGGCGTGTGCACAAATTTTGTGGATGAATAACATCTGTCATAAAAAAGTTCCTGCCATTGACGGACCATCCCCAAAAAGCCATTATTTAAAATAATAATTTTCACCGGAAGGTTGTATTGAACGGCAGTCGCCATTTCCTGAATATTCATCTGAATACTGCCGTCCCCGGCAATATCAACAACCAGTTTGTCAGGCATGCCGGCCTGGGCGCCGACGGCTGCAGGAAGCCCGAATCCCATAGTCCCTAAGCCTCCGGAAGAAATAAAGCGCCCGGGTTGATTAAAATGATAATACTGAGATGCCCACATCTGGTTTTGACCAACCTCCGTGGTAATGATCGCCTCTCCTTTTGACAGTTCGTACAGTTTTTCAATAACATATTGAGGCTTTATAACATTTTTCTGATTATACGCCAGCGGCGTTGTATGTTTCCAGTTTTTAATTTTATCAAGCCATTTTTTATGCTTTTGTTCATAATCGTCTGTATTTTCTTTATTGATTAACTGGTTGAGCATCTCTAACGTGATTTTACAATCACCCACCACAGGGATGGCGACCTGTATGTTTTTCTGAATCGATGTGGGGTCAATATCAATCTGAACAATTTTTGCGTCTGTGGCAAATTCATCGGTTTTTCCGGTAACCCGGTCATCAAACCGCACTCCCACCGCAAGCATCAGGTCACATTCGGAGACGGACATATTCGCCCGATAGGTTCCGTGCATGCCAAGCATACCAAGCCATAGCGGATCGGTGCCCGGAAAACCGCCAAGCCCCATGAGGGTTCCGGTAACCGGGATCTTGGTTTTTTTAGCCAGTTCAGCCAGCTCTTTATGGGCTTTTGATAAGATAACCCCGCCGCCTGTGAAAATAACAGGTTTTTTAGCTTTTTTTATCAAAGCGACGACTTTTTCCAGCTGCTTTTTGTTTGGCACGTATGTAGGATTGTATGACCGCAGCTCAACATCGTCGGGCACTTTAAAATTTGTTTTTGATATCGATACATCCTTGGGCAGATCGATGAGCACGGGACCGGGGCGTCCTGATCTGGCGATATGAAACGCTTCCTTTATTGTCTTTGCGAGGTTTTTTACATCCTTAACCAGATAATTATGTTTTGTGCATGGCCGGGTGATGCCGACAATATCAACTTCCTGAAACGCATCATTGCCGATTAGTTTGGTCGGAACCTGACCGGTAAATACGATAATCGGTATGGAATCCATATATGCGGTCGCAATCCCCGTGACTGTGTTAGTTGCCCCGGGTCCTGAAGTAACCAGACAAACACCGACCTTGCCGGTGGCCCGCGCATACCCGTCTGCAGCATGAACCGCACCCTGTTCATGTCGAACTAGGATATGCCTCAGATCGGTTCTCGCCAGTTCGTCATAAATATCAAGAACCACTCCGCCGGGATACCCGAAAATTGTATCAACGCCTTCTTCCTTTAACATTTGCATCAGAATTTGTGCACCAGTTAGTTTGTTCATGATCCATTATCCTTTATTCCATGACCGCGCCCTTATCCGCAGACGATACCATGTGTGCATATCTTGCCATGTAGCCGGTTGTTATTTTGGGAGCTGGTTTTGACCATTGAGACAGCCGGTCATTGATCTCGTTTTCGTCAACTTTTAAAGTAATCTTTTTTTGCGCGATATCAATGGAAATAATATCTCCTTGCTTAACAACGGCAATGGGGCCTTTTTGCATGGCTTCAGGAGAGATGTGTCCAATTGCAGCTCCCCGGGTGCCGCCTGAGAATCTGCCGTCCGTTATCAACGCCACATGCTCGTCTAAGCCCATTCCGGCAATTGCCGATGTCGGTGTCAGCATTTCACGCATCCCCGGGCCTCCCTGAGGGCCTTCATATCGGATGACAATCACATCGCCCTTGATAATTTTTCCTCCGAGAATGGCTTCCGTGGCCTCTTCTTCTGAATCAAACACCCTTGCCGGTCCTTCATGCTGCATCATTTTTTCAACGACTGCGGATTGTTTCACCACGCATCCATTGGGTGCCAGGTTGCCAAAAAGAATAGCAAGACCGCCTTCCTTGTGATACGGATTGTCTATGGGACGGATAGCATCTGAATCAAGAACCGTTGCCCGGGCAATATTTTCCTTAACAGATGCCCCCGTGACTGTCATACAGTCTCCATTGATCAAGCCCGCATCCGACAGAACTTTCATTAGCGCGCTGATACCGCCGGCATAGTCTAAATCCTCAATATGATAGGGGCCGCCTGGGCTTAATGAACATAGGTGCGGTGTACGTTTGCTGACTTTGTTAATTAAATCCAGTTCCAGCGGCAGGCCGATTTCATGGGCCAGAGCGGTTAAATGAAGCACTGAATTGGTTGAACAACCCAGCGCCATATCGACGGTCAATGCATTTTCAAATGATTTCTGGGTTAATATTTTACTGGGTGTAATCTGTTTTTCAAACAGTTCTAAAATTTTTATGCCGGCCATCTTTGCCAGCCGGATTCGTGCAGACATGACCGCAGGTATGGTTCCGTTTCCCGGCAAGCCCATACCTATGACTTCAGTGAGACAATTCATGGAGTTTGCCGTAAACATTCCGGCACAGGAGCCGCAGGTCGGGCAGGCGGCGTTTTCTATGCCGGTCAGCTGCATTTCCGACATTTTTCCTGAGCGAACCGCGCCAACCGCCTCAAAAACGGATATAAGATCCACTTTTTCTTTTGGATTGTCCGGATGTCTTCCTGCCAGCATGGGGCCGCCGCTGATAACAATCGCAGGGATATCAAGCCTTGCGGCTGCCATCAACATGCCCGGAATAATTTTATCACAATTAGGGACCATCACCATGGCATCAAAGGCATGGGCGGTTGCCATTACTTCGATGGAATCTGCGATGAGTTCCCTGCTGCCTAAGGAATATTTCATCCCCACATGGTTCATTGCAATTCCGTCACAGACTCCAATGGTTCCGAATTCAATGGGTGTCCCGCCAGCCATGTAAACCCCGGCTTTTACCGCTTCTGTAATTTTGTCTAAATTAACATGGCCGGGGATAATTGTATTTACGGAATTTGCAATGCCGATTAAGGGTCGTTTAATTTCATCATCCGTATACCCGATACCCTTGAAGAGTGATCTGTGCGGGGCTCTTTCAATCCCTTTTTTTGCTTTGTCGCTTTGCATTTTTAGCCTCCTGCAATAAAAAAACCGTTATCAACTTTTATGTGCTGATAACGGTTTTTGTTGTTGTCTGGAAATGAAGTCAGGCCATTATCAACACTTGTCCGGGCTGTAGACGTTGATGACGCCCACAATCAGGACGATAATAAGTAAAAATAGGTTGAAAATGGTTTTATAAGTCTTCATTTAATGAGCCTTTTGTTTAATTTTTATAACCAATTAACAATATAATTTTTTCTTGTCAAGCGGGTTTTATAATTTTTTTTAACCAAAGCTCATTAACAAAATCGTATGTTCTCAATTCTATTGCAAGCCGTTAATAACGCAGCAGATGGGAGCCTCCG
>JAOZOL010000611.1 GCA_029933295.1 Desulfobacterales bacterium
TATCAAAAAGCAAACAACCTCCATTAATTTTTAGTTAAATATATCACCAACCCCCGTATCACACTCAAGCCATCTGTTACCTGCGTAAATGAAATAATCATGTTGAATGTGATATGCCGGTTCAAAATATGGATTTCCAGTTATTATACAGTGATCAAACTTTAAACCTGTTTCGGTTTCATAATTCTGTGCATATTCAATATAATAACCTTCGTATGTATTCATTTCATATTCTGATAAACATTTTACATCATCGTCAATAATTAGCCCTCCTTCAGTTGTAGCATAAAAGATTTTATAATCTATGTAATTGTCGGGTGTATAGTCCAATGTGTCCTGTGTTGGATTTATATATTCATAAACAACATCTGTATAAAACCACCTGCACCCGTTTGGTGGTTCAGGCACCATGGCATTTGTTACCCGTGCATCCAATTGCGTGGCTGCATCTTCAGGGGCTAAGTTGCCGCTTCCACACAATCCTGCATTTTCACCATACCTCCAATTATCATTATGCAACACAACATTCCCCTCATTTCCCACCAGTGCACCGATGCTTACAATGGCATCGCCGTTATCGGCTGTGCCGGTTTGTTGGAGGTCAACCAGCAGCAGTTTCATGTTGTCGAAGCCTGTAATGCTCAGCATGCGCGCCTGTATGCTGTCGATAATGGCTTCGTAATAAAGCTGTGCCAGTTTGCTTTCGCCTATCTTTCCCATATCGTCTAACGGCATGGTGATCTGTGTACTGACAAACCGCTTTTTGTTTACTTCAATATCGGTATAACAAAAGTTGAAGTTGAGCAGTGCTTCCAGTTCGTAAACGGCATCGGGGGCCGTGAAGCTCTCGCCGTCGCGCATTTCGGGATGCTTGTAGCTGTATTCCATCCGCTGTTTGAAGTTTAGAACGTGTTGCAACATGGCCTCGTTGGCTTCGTTGTCGGTTACTGTCGTGTTTTGTTGTTGTACGGCGGTTTCTTTTTTACATCCGTTCAGCCAGAGCAGGCCGGCGGTCAGGATGATTGACAATAAAATTAAGGTTTTTTTCATGGTTTAATAGTTTTTGGTTAAGGAATATATTTTTACCTAATTATCTACTGCTTCAATAACTGAAAACACACAAAACGCTTAGCGTCTGCAAGGGAAAACAATGCGGCAACCGGTTCCGGTACTGTCTGTCTCTGTATTGTTATTGCCGGTTTTTACGCTGTTTTTATCATCATCTGTTACGGTGCTTCTTTTGTTTATTTCAGTTTATGGTTGGTTTTTGGTTCCAGGTTGAATACGAAGTTGTTTGAAGTCGAACAATAATTACAAGTTATCATTCTGTAAATCAGAAAATAAATATCTTT
>JAOZOL010000612.1 GCA_029933295.1 Desulfobacterales bacterium
GGCAGGAATTTTTTACCGATGAACATTTGCAGAAAATTATTGAAATGGCGCTTAATAACAACCGGGATCTGCGGCTGGCTGCTTTGAATGTGGAAAAGGCTCAGGCCCTGTACGGCATTCAACGGGCCGAACTGTTTCCGGTTGTTAATGCAACTGCTGTTGGCAGCAGGGAGAGTGTTCCCGGGACCATTTACGGGGATATCGGCAGAAATATAGGTGCGTTGAGGACTGAAACATACAGTGTGAATCTGGGCATCGCTGCCTGGGAGATGGATTTTTTCGGGCGTATCCGAAGCCTGAAAGATCAGGCCCTGGAAGAATACCTGGCCACGGATGAAGCCCGCCGCAGCGCACAGATCGCGCTGGTGTCCGAGGTGGCCAGGGTGTACCTGACCCTTGGCGCTGACCGGGAAAATCTTAAACTGGCTGAATCAACGCTGGAAACCCAGCAGGCGGCCTATGATTTAATCAATCGTCAGTATGAAATTGGTGTGGCCACGGAACTGGACCTGCGCAGGGCACAAATTCCGGTCGATTCGGCCGCAGGAGATGTGGCCCGTTTCGCCCGGATGGTGGCACAAGACGAAAACGCCTTAACCCTCCTGGCAGGTACAGTGGTGCCTGAAGAACTCCTGCCGGTAGATCTCGCGAGCATTCATCCGCCTAAAGAAATTTTTCCGGGCCTGTCTTCTGCGGCACTTTTGAACCGGCCGGATATTATGGCTGCGGAACATCAGCTTAAAGGGGCATATGCCTTTATCGGCGCGGCCAGGGCAGCCTTTTTCCCCCGTATCTCGTTGACCACTTCCATCGGAACAACCAGCGACGAGTTGTCCGGGCTTTTTGGCTCCGGGTCCGGCACGTGGAGTTTTACCCCGCTGATCACCATTCCGATTTTTGATGCCCGGACCTGGGCCGCGTACCGGGTCAGCAAGGCGCAAAAAGAAATCGCGCTTACCCAGTATGAAAAAACGATCCAGACCGCTTTTAAGGAGGTGGCCGATACCCTGGCCGTTCAAGGCACGGTGGATCAGCAGGTATCTGCCCAGCAATCTCTGACAAATGCCGTGGCAGATACCTGTCGCCTTTCGGATAAACGCTATACAAAGGGGATTGACAGTTATCTGGGTGTCCTCGATGCCCGGAGATCGCTTTATGCTGCGCAACAGGGACTTATTTCGCTTCGCCTGATCAAACTCGTTAACCAGGTGCGGCTTTACGCGGTATTGGGCGGAGGCGGTGAGTGATTTCCGGAGTACCCGGCCGGTCTGAGGCTATTATCAAGGAAGCGGGAAAAATGGGTATCTCAATAAATCAGGTCATAATTCCGATATCCAGAAATACAGGGGGAA
>JAOZOL010000186.1 GCA_029933295.1 Desulfobacterales bacterium
CGGAAGACTTAAATCACGGGCAAATGATTCGCGGCGTGAAGATAGAAAATCCGATCACGCTTGAAAAGTGTGAAGAATTGAATATTGCAGTTTTCACTTCTCAGACTTCATCTCTTTAGATTCAGGGCGCCGGAATTTTTTTAACCGTTTTCACCCCGTCATCCACAACACTCATTATTTTACTAATCAATTGTTTATGGGAGGAGTAATCTTTCGATATAAGCCCTTTCATGGATAAAAAGTCACTCTCCCTCATTTTGATGGTATTTAACAAATCAACATCTCTTTCATCACCCAGTTTAATCAGACATAATATGGTAATCTGAAAAAATTGCAAAAGCGGCAACATGATTTCCGGGCTGTTTTCAGACCGGTACAGATCTGATTTCGGATTCGAATATTCTTTTACCGTATCGCGTACAATTGTGAGAAATTCCTTGTCCCATACAATCGTTAAAAATATATAGAGCTCGCGCATAGTGCTTATTAGAAATGGAAGAGGCATTACATTGTCTTTTCTCTCAACTGATCCCAGTGCTAACTTAATATTTTTTTTAATTGTAATATGTTTTTGTAAAAATTTATCTGCCCACTTATCTGTTATTTGTGAACGCAGTCGTTCAACTATTTCTTCGTTTAACGGCTCTTTCGAAAAAAGGACCTCTCCGGGTGTACGCCCAAAATCATATGTTATGTTTACATAATTTTTAAATAAAAGCAGGTTGGCGACAAACAATGAATCCCGGTCAGAAAACTGAAGATGTAAGGGATAATAATAAAAATCTTTAAGAATGTAATCCACATATTCGTTAAATGATTTGCTATCAGCAATAAATCTAATAATACAGTTTAAAATTGTTTCTCTATCTTCAGTGATAACAACAGACTTCAAATCCTCCCAGAATATATAAAATGCATTTTCCCAGTCTGAAAAACTTCCCCGATGTTCATTAAATTTAATTCTGTTAAACCTTCCTTTTTTATCAAAGCATTGCCGCCATATTTGTATATATTTATCATTGTTGATCTCAATCGGAGACCTTACAAATTTTGACTTTAACTCGTCGATTAAGAATATTGCATCATAAATACTGTTAACATCATTAAATCTTTTATTGGATTTATCTTGAACCATTAGTTTATAAACCTTATCGACCATCGCTTGAAACTTTTCCAGTTTCAGTTTATTTAATCCAGCAAGAATCGTCAGGAGGGGACTCGGTTTTCCGGTTTCATCCAAAACAACACCAAACCCTTTTTTGAACTCTTTAAAATATTGACCCCATGAAAGCAAGGCATCACAGACAGTCTGCTGATCCTTGTCCTCCCAGAGATTATAACGGATGTCGATTATGTAAATTTTTGCACGATGAAAAAATTGAAATGTTTTTTCCAATTTTTCACCCAGCTTTTTTGCGTCCATAATGCCGAACTTAACAAGGTAATCCAATTGTTGATTATCAATTACACAATCGCCGACGGATATCACGTAGTCGTTATTTAAAAAGTGTTCCTGCCCGTTTTTTTCCATTGATGGACTTAAGCCGCGGTGCCGGATAATAATTCGCTTGTCGCTCTCCTTTGTCGGTATGGTGGTTAAAAACTTTATACTTTCAAGAAGGGCACTTATATTCTTCTTATTTTTTGACTTGTCGTTCGAATGGTATCGCTCCAGTACGCCAGCTAAATTATAGGCAAATTCTAAAATACTTTTTCGCCATTCATTGAGTTGCTGCAGTTCATCAATAAAACTGCTATCCACATCGGAGTCACCCGTGTCCTCAATCTCCCCAAAAAGCGCTTGTGCTGCGATATTCAGTTCATGAAAATCTGATTCTTCCATTCCCTATATTCCTTAAAGAAATGTTTATAAAAAATGCGATTTGTCGATTGCTTTCTCATACGCGGATTCTTTGGTTATTTTATTTTCTTTCACCAACCGGGATAAGTGGCTATCCATACTCTGCATGCCGGAACCAACGCCGGTCTGCAGAAGCGAGCCGATCTGTGAAATTTTCCCCTCCCGGATCATATTGGCAAGCGCTGTTGATCCAATAAGAATTTCATTGGCAGCGCACCGGCCGCCGTGTTTGGTTTTGATCAGTTGCTGTGCGATGACCGCCCGGAGGGATTCAGAAAGCATGGTCCGAATCTGTGCCTGCTGATCTGACGGAAACACATTGATAATGCGGTCAATCGTTCGTGCTGCGCTGTTGGTATGTAATGTCCCGAATACGAGAATGCCCAGTTCGGCACAGGTTAATGCAAGGGCAATCGTTTCCAGATCCCGCATTTCACCAACTAAAATAATATCCGGATTTTCCCGGCTTGCGACTTTTAAGGCATCACCAAAACTTAATGCATGAGCCCCGATCTCCCGATGGGTAATAAGGCATTTTTTATTTTGATGAACAAATTCCAGCGGGTCTTCAATTGTGATAATATGAGCATCACGCCTGTCATTGATATAATCAATCATCGCCGCTAACGTCGTGGATTTACCGCTTCCGGTGGGCCCGGTAACCAAAACAAGACCTTTTGTATATTCAGCGATTGTTTTGAGCACTTCTGGAAGTGCCAGTTCATCCAGCGTCAATATCTTAGACGGAATGATCCGAAAAACCGCTCCGATTCCCCGATGCTGATAAAAAAAATTGCACCTGAAACGACCGACGTTTTCAAGTTCATAGGCCATGTCAAAATCATGATTTTTTTCAACGCGCGCCTGCTGTTCCGGGGATAGAATCTCAAAGAGTATTTTCTTGTTTTGTTCCGGCGAAAGGATCGGATGATCAAGGGGGACCAGCTCTCCGCTGAGCCTTATCATAGGCGGCAGTCCGATAACCATGTGCAAATCGCTGGCGCCCCTGTCTTCCATTTCCGTAAAATATTTATGAAGCAAATTCATCGTGCATACGTCCTCAATAATTCGTACGTTTTCAATAAGCCTGGGCAAAACGTTGATTCAACATCTGGCGGGGATAAACCCCATAAGCTATTTTGTAAACATTCATCAATTACATTTATACCGTAAAAGAGTCGATTTGAACGTTTAACATCGAACATCGAACGTCCAACATCGAATAATGATGTCGCTACGCTCCACAATTCAATTTCATTTGTTTTCAAAAATTCGGCGTTAAACCTTAAATGACTATTTCTTTTTCTTTTCCGCCGTTTTGATACTCGTAACAAAAATCTTAATTAATTCTTCTGTTTCCTCTAAAATGTCATGTAGGGCGGATTAGCAAAGCGTAATCCGCCATATGCCGATCACAAGCGGTGGATTACGCTTCGCTAATCCACCCTACGCAGTCTTTCTTCAAGATTATACCTTTGCTTCACCATCTGTATCCTCAATCACCATTTGCAGTTCAACTTTTCTTTTTTATTCATTATTCGAAGTTGGACGTTCGATGTTTCCGGCCGCACCGATGTTTATCTTTTTTCGCAAGCCTTTCACATTCCTTTACTCCTTCTGCTCAAAAAAGAACTTAGCGCTTATGAGGCTAAACCCCGCCATTACGATATTCAATGCAAAGCCCTGTAGGGGAGGGCTTTATGCCCTCCCGGAGCATCACTGCCCGGATTTATTAATTTCTGGAAGTTCCCTTACCTAAAAACGGTTTGAAATTTTCCGGTTTATTCGCGTTGGCCATAGCATCCTGTGCGGTGATTTTTCCTTCTTTAAACAGCATCATGAGCGAATCATCCATGAGCAGCATACCGTCTTTTTTTCTGGTTTGCATCATCGATGGAATCTGAAAAGTCTTTTCATCCCTAATTAAATTAGCCATTGGCAATGTGCCGATTAAAATCTCAAGCGCCAAAACCATTTTACTCCCATCTGCCGCCGGCACCAACCGCTGCGTAATGATACCTTTTAACGTTTCACTGACCATAGAGCGGATTTGACTCTGTTCTTTGGCCGGGAATGAATCAATAATTCGCTCCACTGTTTTGGGGGCGCTTGATGTTGACAGGGTCCCAATCACAAGGTGCCCGGTTTCCGAGGCCGTGATGGCCAGAGACATGGTTTCCAGGTCCCTTAACTCGCCAATCATAATAACATCCGGGTCCTGCCGAAGTGCGCTTTTTAAAGCATTGGCATAGGTGAATGTGTCAGACCCCAGTTGCCGTTGATTGACCACCCCTTTCTTAAACGGATGGATGAATTCAATGGGATCTTCAATTGTCAATATATGGTGTGACCGTTTTTCGTTGATATAATCTATCATTGCAGCTAAAGTAGTTGATTTGCCTTGTCCGGTCGCGCCGGTGACCAGAATGATTCCCTGATGGTTATCTAAAATCCGGTTAATAATTTCAGGTAATCCGAGCACATCAAGGGGGATAATTTTTGGTGGGATAATACGAAAAACCGCACTTAATCCCCGTTGATGCTGCATGGCACTCCCCCGGAAGCGACCGATGCCGGAAATTTCATACACAAAATCCAATTGAAAGGTTTGATCAAAAATTTTCTTTTGCGGCCCTGTTAATAGTTCAAAAATTACCTCCTGACATTGGGTAAGCGTCAACGGCGCATTCTTTAATTTTTTCAGCCTTCCCATATGCCTGATGATAATGGGTTCCCCCGTTACAATGTGAATATCCGAGGCATTCGCATCAACAGCAGCAGAAAATATTTTGTCTAATTTTGCCATTAAACAATCCTTTGTCTCTGATACATCATGGTACTGGTGCAATTACTGTATTCTCAGGAAGAATGACTTCGATGTCATCTATCCGAACATTTAAAAATGACGATTTCACGACCTGTTCTCCATTTTGGCGCTTCACTTCAACATCTGTAACGGCTATAAATGATTTGGATTCATTTATATAGTCGGTCAGTCTCACGCCTTCATAAATATGCAGGTATCCCTTAATTTCAAATTGTCGGGTAAAAATAATGACCTTTAGTTTTCCGGAACCATCACTCATGCTTGCCTCCTAAAATTGATTTAATACTCCTTTCTGGTAATAAAAAATTGAAATTGAAAAATTATTGTATCAGGCCATTAATTAAAAATATAGGATTAAAAATTAATGATAACCAGTACATCGCCCGAAGTTATTGAGAAGTTACCTTAAATTTGACTCTTAATCAAGTAGGTTGAAGGTTCGATTCCTTCACGGCCCACCAAAATATCTAAGGGGATTTGAGCAACAATGCTTAAAATCCCTTTTTTTGTGTCTGCTGTATTTGTATTTATTTTTAAAATCCAAAACTGCTTGACAGGCATAATTGATATTGATAAAAGAGAGAGTTTTTATAG
>JAOZOL010000613.1 GCA_029933295.1 Desulfobacterales bacterium
AACAATGGGAAAAAATACAGAAACAGGGGTTGTAATTGTCAGCCTAAACGGCAGAAAGCATCTTGAACGCTTGATGCCTTCTTTGCTTGCGCAAAGGCGTCAACCCGATCATATCGTTGTCCCCAATAATATCGTTGTCATTGACAACGGCTCTTGCGACGGGACAGTGGACTGGCTTTCAAAAAACCATCCAATGGTTCATATCATTGCATTTGAGAATAATCTCGGTTTTGCCCTGCCGAACAATTACGGCATTTCTTATTTATGCAAAAATCCAGATATTAAATATATTGCCTGCATCAATAACGACACGGTGCTGCCGGATGATTTTTTCTCCCGCCTGATTTCGTTTGCAGAGCAGCAGGATGGAATGATCGGCGCACTTCAGACAAAAATCGTTTCCTATGATTTCCCGTCCATTATTGATAGTGTGGGAATAACAATTAATCATGATATGAGTGCCATTAACGAGGGGCAGGGAGAGCACGACAAGGGACAATTTGAGGTTCCCGGAGAAATTTTTGGGGCAACGGCAAGCGCTGTCATCTATACACGTAAAGCCCTTGATGCGCTGCGGCAAAGTCATGGTGAATATTTTGACGCGGATTATTTTGCATATCAGGAAGACGTTGATCTTGCGTTTCGCATGCGCCTGCTTGGATATTGTGCGTGGTATGTGCCGGGTCGTCCTGTATTGCATGTCCACAGCGCCACGGGTGAAAATCACTCGCCGTTCAAGTCTTATCATATCCATCGAAACACCCTGTACACCCTTGTCAAAAATATGCCGGGGATTCTTCTATTATCCGGAATGTTTCATTTTTTAAAAAAATATGGCGCACTTCTTGGGAGTCTGTCCAAAAAACAAGGCCCGTCCTATGAACTGTCTAAAAAAGCAGGCATTTCTGGAATGGTTGGTATAGTTTTTAAAGCATGGTTTGTGTTTATCCTTCATTTACCGAGCCTGCTGGCAAAAAGAAGGCGAATCCAGAAAACAAAAAAAACATCTATTGCTCATGCAAAAGAATGGTTTGCGGACTATCGGGCTGACCTGAAAAAAATTGCCTATGGCATACGGCCATCACGTTAAATATGCACTGCTTTGCGCTGGATTGCAATTTCAGAACATTAAACCGGGATCATCGATATCGATGGATTTATAAAATATTGATATTCTAACTTTGTGGTCATTCCGGAGAAATCCGGAATCCAGTATTTTCAATTTATTAAAGACTCCGGCCTTCGCCGGAGTGACGGGTTTGGTTTGGAGAATTAAATGGCAAAAACTGTATCCATCGTCATACCGCTTTATAATGAAGAAGAAAATGTTGCCCGCCTGACAA
>JAOZOL010000614.1 GCA_029933295.1 Desulfobacterales bacterium
CAACGCTATGGCCAGTATGATTAATAATTCAGGTATGCCGATGCCGAACATGGGGATGAAGTTCCTTTATATTATAAATTATTAACATGTGCTGAAATATGCCCTGCTTCCGGGAAAATAAGCGCCCTGCATGCCAGCTTGCAGGCGTTGAGGCTTCCGGGCAGGCAGAATACTGTGGTTTGATTGATAACGCCTGCTGTGGCGCGTGACAGTATTGCTGCGGAATCTATTTTTTCAAAGCTTAGGTATGAAAACAAAGAGCCAAAAGCGGTCAGTTCTTTGGCAAACATGGGCCGTACCGCTTCAATAGTAACATCCGTGGGGTTTAAACCGGTTCCGCCGGTCAGAAGCAGGATGTTCGGTGCCTTGTCAGCTACTATTTCCCAAACTGTCCGGGCAATAATTTCTTTGTTATCACCGACAACCCGGTGAACCACCACATGATGGCCTTCTTTTTTCGCCTGTTTGACCATCCACCCTCCACTCTTATCATCTGCGAGGGACCTGGTGGTGGAAATCGTAATAATTCCAATATTCAGTTTTTTAAGTGCATTTTTTTTATGTTCGTGATGGCCCATACGACTTTCCTGGCAGGATATCAACCCGGTCAATATCATCAAATTCTTTCAGCAGGACATTCACCGCTTCATTGATTGTGGTTTTAATGGTTTTCCCGATATAGTTTGCCTGAATGGGCAGTTCCCTGTGTCCTCGATCAATCAACACGGCAAGCTCTATTCTGGCAGGCCGTCCGAAGTCGATGAGTGCGTCCATGCCTGCCCGGGTGGTTCGTCCGGTAAACAGTACATCATCGATTAAAATAATCTGCTTGTCATCCACATTAAATGCGATATCACTTTTTCTGACAATCGGCTGTGGGCCGATCCGGGTCCAGTCATCCCGGTAGAGATTAATATCCACATCACCGGTGGGAATTTCAATCGATTCGGATTGCTGTATCTGAGCTTGAATTCGTTTTGCAAGATATACCCCGCGGGTATGAATACCGATTAACGCCAGGTCGTCCAAACGTTTGTGGGTTTCAATGATTTTAATCGTCATTTGTTTCAGGATTTTTTCGATATCCGAAGCATCCAGAACCATGTGAATGTTGCCCATGCCGGTATCCTTTGTATTTGTTTGACACTAAAAGCTATACCAAAATTTTTTTAAACTTTTCGATATTATTTCTGTTTTTTTGTAACTGTTGATATCATGGAAAATACACATAAAACGAAGTCAGTGTATACTATGGAAATAAAAAAGATCAAGATTTATTCAGAAAATACCAGGGTAACCGCATTTGAATTTAAATTTGAGGAAAACCCGTGAAAATGGTTTG
>JAOZOL010000187.1 GCA_029933295.1 Desulfobacterales bacterium
GAATTATGGGTGTCAGCGGAGGGTTTTTGTCAGCGAATTATGCGCATTGCTGTTTTTCGTAAATAAGAGCCGAAGCACGGAATTTGTGCTATTTGAGTTTTGCTGTAATTTTATAATATTTTATATACCATTCTACAAACCTCTCAATCCCTTCTTCAACCGTTGTCGAGGGTTTGTATCCTATATCTCTAACGAGGTCGCTCACATCCGCCTCGGTTCTGGGTACGTCACCGGCCTGCATGGGGAGCAGCTCTTTTTCAGCCTCTTTTTCCAGGCAGGTTTCAATAGCATGAATGTAATCCATCAAATGAACCGGGGAAGAATTGCCAATGTTGTACACGCTGTAAGGAGTTTTTTTGTTTTCGGAAGGATTGCTTCCTGCTGCTTCTTCTTTTTCGGGAGGACGGTCAAGCACACGAATGATACCTTCCACAATGTCATCAACATAGGTAAAATCGCGTACCATATTTCCGTAGTTGAAAATTTTAATGGGTTTGTTTTCCAGTATGGCTTTCGTGAACAGGAACAAGGCCATGTCGGGGCGTCCCCACGGGCCGTAAACAGTAAAAAACCGTAAGCCGGTTGTCGGCAGCCCAAACAGATGACTATAAGTGTGCGCCATCAGTTCGTTGCTTTTTTTTGTGGCCGCATATAAACTGATGGGATGATCCACATTGTCGCTGGTGCTTAACGGCATTTTTTTGTTGTTGCCATAGACGCTGGAAGAGCTGGCATAGACCAGATGCCTGATATGGTTATGACGACATGCTTCCAGTATGTTCAGGAATCCGACAATGTTGCTGTTAATGTAAGTATAGGGATTTTCGATGCTGTAGCGCACGCCTGCCTGCGCTGCCAGGTTGCATACCTTGTCAAATTTTTCTTTTTCGAAAAGTTCCATGAGCGGTTCCCTGTCTTCCAGGTTCATACGTACAAAGGAGTAGTTGGGATATTTGGTGCTTTGCATGTGTTTATGCCACTGTTCCGCATCACGGGAAATACCTGTCTCTGCCAGCCGGGCGTACTTCAGGTTTACATCATAATAATCATTGATGTTGTCTATACCCACTACTTCGTTGCCTCTTTCCAGCAGTTTTCTGGCCAGGTGGAAACCTATAAATCCGGCAGTTCCGGTAACAAGGATTTTTTGTTTTTTTGGATTCATGTTGTTAAGGGTTATATAGGCTTTAGCAGGGGTAGTTGTTTAAGTCTGCCCACCCGGCTGAATTCGTTCGGACGGGCTTCGGCCTCCTTCACTGTTCCGTGTTGTATTTTAGGCACGGGCTTATCGGCCTCGCAGAATCGTGATACTTAAGTTTGTTTTTCCGGTTTATGTTTTGGCTTCGTAACTATATTTGATGGTTATACCCAACGGCTTAGAAACGAAGTTATAAAACACGAGTATTGCGAGGGAGGCGAAAGCCTACCGTGGCAATCTCAGGAAACGCCAGGGGCTAAAGCTCGTAATACAGATCCCGCCATTTTGGATTCATTCTGTGAAATAAGTTCCGGGTTACAGCGATGCTCCCCTTTAGGGGACTGAGGGGGCGCGGCGGCAGAACTCTGAATCTTTATCTCTGAATCCGGATTTTAATTTATTATCGTTAAAACACAGCTTCGCCTCTTCAGTCACATATGTGTATGCCTTTTCAGGGCAGATGGCTGATGTTAAAAAGGGGTATTTTTATAAAATATCAAATGTATAAAAAGTATGGAATTATTAAAGAAGAGAATAAAAAGAAAGTCTTTTTTTTTCGGGGGTTGCAATGTGTTTTCCTTATTATCAGTTGCGTAATGTCAATGAGTCAGTCTGTTTGAAAAATGAAATGCCGGAGAACGGTTTTTTTCACAAAAATTTATCATCTTTGTTGTCTGTAACCCGCAGGGGTTTATTTGTGTTTAGTCATTCAATACCCTAAGACGCATGCGCCACAGTTATCTTTTATGGTTTATCCTGTTCCTTGTGCTGGCAGCTTCGTGCTCCAGGCCGTTGCAGGAAACGATCTATATGTACGGCATACGGGATTCGGTCTATCCCGGCGGCCCGGTGCCCGACGAATATAAAATTTCCGTAAACGATCAGTTATACATTCAGGTGATTGCCGATGATCCGCAGAATGCGGTTTTTCTGAATCTGATACAGCCCGACAGGGCAGGATCTACCGGCGACACGGAACTGATCACCTACATCGTGGACGAAAACGGGGATATCTATTTCCTGTTGCTGGGGAAGATCCACGTGGAAGGAATGACGGTGAAAGAGGTGCGAAAACTGCTGCAGGGGAAAGTGGATCAGTACCTCGACAATACGGCTGTTTTTGTAAAACTGGTAGGGCGGAACATTACCGTGTTGGGTGAAGTGGATCGTCCGGGCCAGCATGCCATGGTCAAGAACCGTCTGAGTATTTTCGAAGCCATAGGTACGGCCGGAGACGTCACCGACTGGGCAAATTTCAAAGAAGTAACACTTATCCGCGAAACACCGGAAGGTAAGCTGATCACTCATGTTGACCTGCTGAGTCCCGACCTGATCAACTCGCCTTATTATTATATATTACCCAACGATGTGCTGTATGTAAAAATGGATAAAAAAAT
Source organism: Desulfobacterales bacterium (assembly GCA_029933295.1). Lineage (GTDB taxonomy): Bacteria > Desulfobacterota > Desulfobacteria > Desulfobacterales > Desulfosalsimonadaceae > JAOZOL01. The sequence continues at coordinate 2,596 of JAOZOL010000187.1, forward strand.
CAGGGGAGAGAAGAACCTGGCGCCGTTTTCAGGGATATTCCTGGCCTTATCCATTATTTCCACAGCCTTGCTAATCGCCAATCTTTTTGTGAAATGACACAACAGAACAATAATAATCAAAACGGGCAGGATGCCCGTAATGTGCCGCAGAACGACGATCTGGATATGCGCCGGCTGGTGTTTCAGATGTTGCGCCACTGGTACTGGTTTGTGCTGTCGGTGGTTGTAGCACTGTCTGTCGCTTATGTATATAACCGCTACACGACACCGGTCTATGAAATCCGTTCCAGCATCCTGATCGAAGAAAAGAAAGCCACCTCTCCCTTATCGGGCGGGATGGAAAACGGCGGCGTTTTCCAGGGGTTCAGTCTGATGGGAAGCGACTACAACCTCTATAACCAGATGGCCGTACTTCAGTCGAAATCCCTGATCTCAAGGGTGATGGAAGATCTTGATTTCAAAGTGAGTTACTACCGTGTAGGGAACATCATCACGGCTGAGATGTACCGGAACCCGCCATTCAGGGTAGAATGGGACAGGAACCATCCGCAGGTGATCAATGCCGGATTTTTCGTGCATTTTCTGCCCGGAGGAAGAATAAGGCTTACTGTGGATGAAGAAGAGGTGCTGGTATTTGATTACGAAACGGAAGAGGCGCTCAAAAAATTACCCAAGCTTACTTTTACAACAGAAACAGAAGCCGGAACACGGGTGGAAACAGCAAATTTTGCTTTTACAATCTTTCTTACGGACGGAAATGACCTGCCTGAAGAAGACCAGGAGTTTAAATTCCTTTTCAGTACTAAAGAATCATTGGTAGATCAGTACAGAAAAAAACTGACTGTAGAGAATACGCCAAAAGAGTCATCTATCCTGGAAGTCAGTCTGCTGGATGAAAATGTACACAAGGGAAGTGCTTTTCTGAATAAACTGGCAGAGGTTTTTCAGTCGTATAATCTGGAGCGGAAAAACGAAAATGCCAGCCGTATCATCCGGTTTATCACAAGTCAGCTGGAAAAGATTACCGATTCGCTGATCATCTCAGAAGATAAAATGCAGGATTTTCAGTCGAAAAACAAGATTATTGACATTTCGCTGCAGACGGAACATCTGCTGGAGCAGATCAATGAGTTGGACAAGGAAAGGGTGATGCTGGAAACCAAAAACAAATATTATAAGTATTTACGGAATTATATCCGGAACAACCAGGATCTGGGCAAAGTCATTGCGCCTTCGGCTATGGGGATAGAGGATCCCCTGCTGAATTCGCTGATTGCCGAGCTGAATACACTGATCGTGGAAAAATCGAGCCTGACATCTGTAAAAAATGTAGAGCATCCCAAGCTGAAACGGCTGAACGCCCAGATAGAAAGCATCAAAAACAGTCTGCTGGAAAATACGAACAACATCATTTCCCAATCGGAACTGGCCGTGGCCGACGTCAAAAAGCGGTTGAAATATTTCGAAGGGCTGGTGCAGCAATTGCCTGCCACCGAAAGGGAATATGTGAACATAAAACGGGTTTACTCGATGAACAACGATATATACACCTTTCTGCTGGAGAAACTGGCTGAAGCACAAATTGCCAAGGCCTCCAACACACCTGATAACCGGGTGGTGGATGAAGCGGAGTCGCTGGGTATGGTCAAGCCCAACAAGAAACTGGGATATGCCCTGGCATTATCGCTGGGACTGATCATCCCTTTGCTGATCATCTTCCTGAAAGATTTCTTTAATACCAAGGTGATCTCGGATGAGGATATCAAAGAAGTCACCGGTTTTCCATTACTGGGATATGTCTATAATACGGCCAGGGATTATAAAAGCAAAACACTGGTGCTCGACAAGCCTAATTCGCCTGCCAGCGAGCCATACAGGGCTATTGAGCATAAGTTGATGTTTTACACAAACACGGAGCATAAAAACCAGATCATAGCGGTTACTTCTTCGTATATGGGAGAGGGGAAGACCTTTAATGCGGTCAATATCGCTTCTTTGGAAGCTCTGTCGAAAAAGAAAACCGTCCTGGTGGATCTGGACCTGCGCCGGTCTTCACTGGCGGAAATTTTTGGCCTGGATCCCAACAAAGGGCTGGTCTATTATTTACTGGGAAAGAGTTCTGTTGAAGAGATTATTTTTTCCACAAAGCATCCTTATCTGGACGTTATTCCTGCCGGCCCCATTCCTCCGAATCCGGCAGAACTGCTGAACGGACCGCGGCTGAAAGAGCTGTTCGACCGCCTCAGCGAATTGTATGATATAGTCATCGTTGACACTTCGCCGGTGGGCGCCGTGGCCGATACACTGAAACTGTCGCAGTTGTTCGATACGATCGTTTTTATCGTGCGGCAGAACTATACCCGCAAGGAAGGATTGAAAAATGTACTGGGTGAACTGAAGGACCACGGAATTACCCGGCTGGGAATCATCCTGAACAGCATTTCGCTGAAAACGCGCCCGCATGGCTACGGTTATGGTTACGGCTATGGTTATGGCTATGGCTACAAAGCCGACACGAAAAACAGCAAACGTAAGGTGCTGCGGGGAGATGAGTGATGTTAGAATTCTGAAATCTGAAATTGGAAATATGAAATTAGAAATCTGAAATAGGAACACAGAATTCTAAATTCGATATTGGGTGTTCGATATTCGATATTCAAAAAGTTTTTGGG
>JAOZOL010000188.1 GCA_029933295.1 Desulfobacterales bacterium
AATTTATTCAAAAATATCGTGCTTCTATCCATGGTCTTTTTTCAGACCAGATCATTAAACCCGCCCAGAGATTTTTCAGAAAGGAGGCTGCCAGCAGTCTCCTGTTGCTTGCCGCAACCGTCATTGCGCTGGCATGGGCCAACTTTCCGGCATTTGAATCTTATCACCATCTCTGGCATACTAATTTTTCCATATCATTCGGCCAGACAACAATTTCCAAAAGTTTAATCCACTGGATTAATGACGGGTTGATGGCGCTCTTTTTTTTCACCGTGGGCCTTGAAATCAAACGCGAACTTCTTGTGGGGGAACTATCCACGCCCAGAAAAGCCTTGTTCCCCGTATTTGCCGCTCTTGGGGGCATGATCTTTCCGGGCATCATTTATGCCATATTCAATTACGGAACCAAATCCGCCGGGGGATGGGGCATCCCAATGGCGACTGATATTGCCTTTGCCCTGGGTGCCATTGCTGTTTTCGGAAATAAACTGCCGGCAAGCCTTAGAGTCTTTTTAGCTGCGTTTGCGATTGCCGACGATCTGGGTGCCGTGTTCGTCATTGCATTGTTTTACACCAAAGAAATCATCTGGTCCAATTTGGCCTTCTGCGGGGTCATGATCTTGCTGCTCGGCATTGTCAATTTTTTATGGATCCGCCGGACGATTATCTATGCCGTGCTTGGCATTTTTATATGGATTGCCGTACTCGGTTCCGGGCTTCACCCCACAGTGGCCGGCATCATTGTCTCTTTATTTATTCCCGCCCGGGGCAAATATGATACCGACCAGTTTGTCCAAAAAGTCAAAAAAAGGCTGGATGCGTTTCAATGCGCCGAGCAAAGCTGTGGACACTCTATTTTGCTCAACGAAGAGCATTTAAATGCAGTGCAAAGACTGGAGCTTGACTGTCACAATGTAGAAACGCCTTTGCAGCGAATGTTACATGCACTACACCCATGGGTGGCATTTCTCGTCCTGCCGATTTTTGCGTTGGCAAATGCCGGACTGACATTCCATGAAATAAATATTTCAGAAACAATATTTCATCCCGTAAGCTTAGGCATAATTTCAGGACTGTTTATCGGAAAACCCCTTGGCATTATGCTTTTTTCATACCTGGCCGTTAAAACTAAAATTGCAGTGCTTCCCGAAAACATCTTGTGGCCACATATTTTTGGCGTATCATGTTTGGGCGGCATCGGATTCACCATGTCCCTGTTTGTATCCGGGCTTTGTTTTTCATCTGCTGATTTGTTAAATTATTCAAAACTTGCAATACTGGCAGGATCGATCATCTCTGCTGCTGTCGGAATTGTTTTCCTGCTTTTTTTTATCGCATCGCCTGAAAAAAAAGCGGCATCAGGAAACCGTTGATAATAACCATCGACAATAAATTTCAATCCACTCAAACGGTGAGTAAAATTTATGAGCAGAAAAAAACCCGATAAAACAATCGATGAAACAATACAGGCAAAATCAGGCCTTGAGCTCCATCAAAAACCTGAATGGCAAAACGTAAATATCGGAAAAAAATTCCAGTCTGATTTCAGTCTCCTGGGTGACAACATTCTCATCAGCCGGCCTTCCGGTTACAGCAATCTGAATAGTGTTCAACAATCTCTGGAGCTAAACCATGAAATCATCCGTCAGGGGATTCCGCAAGGAGCGCCCTATGTTCAGATTGAGGACTATTCAGCACTTACAGGTTCCTCCATTACTGCCCGCAAATATTTCATCAACGAACGATTAAGACGAGACAATTTGCAGGCCCTGATCTTTTGCAATGCATCCCCACTCATGAGACTCAGCATCAAGCTCGGTATGGGGATCTACTCGATTAAGTTTAAAACCTATCTGGTAAACGATCTTCTCGAAGCAGTGGTTCTTGCGCAAAAAATTCTATCGGAAAAAAATTCACAAAACCAAAATTTTTTTAATGCTCAACCGGCTGATGATTCGCCCACTATTATCTCAAAAAACGAGTGGTCTCTGAATCTTAAGGAATATTCCATAAGGTTTGAGGTCGTTAACGGGGACATCCTCCATCGGATCCCTTCCGGGCAGGCAAAAAAGGAGCATATCGGTCCGGCTTTTAAACTGCAAAAAAAAGTTTTTGACACCATGCGCCCGCCAAATGGAAAATACTATATAGTCTCAAACCATAAGCACCTTAAAAACTTCACATTTAAATCCCGCCGAATGATGGGAGAAGTCCTTGGAAAATGGTATTGTAACCATCCGTTTGAAATGCTTATTGTTTACAACACAAACTGGATATTGCGCGCTGCAATTAATATCAGTAAAACAACCGTTCCCTATGATGTCCGAATTGCAAAGGATTTCTCCTCGGCAATGGAAATGGTGAACAGGGAAAAAACCAAGCGCAGGCAACCACAAACCATAAATCCCGGCGATACCGGCAGTCATAAAAACCCATTTCAGCAGTATGTCGACGAGTTGATCGGCATCCTTGCAGGTATTAACTGGAATGAACAGGCCCCTGAAGCCATCGCCCAAAAAGTTGGCCCCGATCATCCGTTTCTTCCAGTGGTGGAAGCTGTTTCATTGATTAAAATGGATATTGATCAACTCTTACGGGAACGGAATCACACAGAAAAAGCTCTTCGGGAAAGCAGGAAAAAATATAAAAACATTCTCGATGGAATGACGGAGGGCTATTATGAGGTTGATCTGTCCGGAAATATCACCTTTTCAAACCCATCTTTGTGCAATATTCTGGGATACCCGGAAGCAGAACTTCTCGGAATGAACTTTCGTGAGTTTTCCGACAAAGCATACATCAACACCATCTATCAAACATTCAACCAGGTATACAGGACCGGTCAAACCGCCAATGCATTGGACTGGAAGCTGATTCGAAAAGACGGTACCGAGCGGTTTATTGAAACGTCGATTTCATCTATAATGGATGACAATAAAGGCCCAACGGGCTTCCACGGTATTGTCAGGGATATCACGCAACGGGTTGAATCTGAAATTGAAAAGGAAAAACTGGAAAACCGGCTTCACCATGCAAAAAAAATGGAAGCCATCGGAACCCTGGCCGGTGGTGTTGCCCACGATCTGAACAATATCCTTTCAGGACTTGTCAGCTACCCGGACCTGCTGTTGATGAAACTCCCCGAAAACAGCCCGCTTAAAAAACCGATTAAGACAATCAAACAATCCGGCGAAAGAGCCGCAGCCGTTGTCCAGGATCTGCTCACCCTTGCCAGAAAAGGACTCCCCAGCCATGAAATATCCAATTTAAATACAATTATATCAGACTATATCAAAAGCGCAGAGCATAACGATCTGCTGAAAAACCATCCCAATGTAACAATGGCCTCCCGGCTGGATGAAAATTTGCTGAACATGTCCGCTTCAAGTGTTCATATTACAAAAATAATAATAAACCTGGTTTTAAATGCCGCCGAAGCAATGCCGGAAGGCGGCACAATTACTATTTCAACGGACAATCTGTATCTCGATACCCCCACACCCGATTACAACGACATTAAGGAAGGAGAATATGTCCGGCTCCGGATAATTGATGAAGGCACCGGTATATCGTTGGAAGAAAAAGAACGTATATTTGAGCCCTTTTATACAAAAAAAACCATGGGACGAAGCGGTTCCGGGCTCGGCATGGCCATAGTATGGGGCGCTGTTCATGACCATAACGGGTATATAGACGTTCACAGTTTGCCCGGCCGGGGCACGACCATCTCCATATTTTTTCCCGCCGTCAGGTCTGAATTATCAATAAAAGAAACCGTTCCCATTGATAAATTTATGGGGCAAGGTGAGTCGATGCTGGTGATTGACGACATCGAAGAGCAAAGGGAGCTTGCTGCCCGGATGCTGATGCAATTAGGTTATGAGGTGGACTCGGTTTCAAGTGGAGAAGAAGCAATTGAGTATATACAAAAAAAATCCGTGGATCTGCTGATTCTGGATATGATCATGGAACCGGGAATGGATGGACTGGATACATACAAAAAAATAATCGAGATTCATCCGTCTCAAAAAGCTATTATTGCAACCGGGTTTTCAACATCCGACCGGATCACCCAGGCGCAAACCCTGGGAGCAGGCGCATGTTTAAAAAAACCCTACCTCTTAAAAGACATGGCTCGCCTTGTCCGGGAAGAACTTGACCGATAATTTTTTCATTATTTCCACTTATTCCCTGAATTTTGCACGAGTCGGAGGCTCGCCCTTCGGGTGAAAATTGATAAAAAAGTTCTTATCAATTTTCATGCAAAATTCAGGTATTCAGGTATTCAGGTATTCAGATACTGAAGTATCCCCTTAACAGAATTTTGGGAAAAATAGATTTCACGTTGCAAAAGCTTTGGCTCCAGCTGTTTTTTTCGGGCATAAACCGGATCATTTGCGGTTAAATCCTCAATGATCGCTTCCATATCCGGGCTATTTACATGATTTTTCACCACCGCCACCCATAGGGCGAGCTGTTTTTTTGCTGTTTTGAGAATTTCTTCACCATCAGGATAAGATCCGTGGTGAGAAAAACAGATCTGCCGGTTCATGTAAGGGGCCACCTGATCCATGGATGCCTCATAATCTTCTAAAACAAATTTCGGCGGCGTGGCCGGGCGCAGATATATAGAATCTTTTAATTGATGGAATATGCCGAAAAGCTCGCCGCAGAACAGCCAGTCCTTGAACACAAAACACTGATGATGGGCGGCATGACCGGGTGTGGGGATCACTTTGATCCCTGAACCAAATAATACATCACCTTCTGATACAATATTCTCTGCCGGTATCGGCTTGATCTCCCCGTACACCCTGGCAACATCCCCTAACACCTTGAGCGATCCTTCCCATAAGCGTTTCGGATTGATCAAATGATCGACCGCCAGTTTGTGGCATGCCACCCTGGCATCCGGAAACCGTTCGATCACATGCCCTATGCCGCCGGCATGATCCATATGAATATGGGTCAACAAAATCCAGTCCAGATGCCCCGCTTCCCGACGCCTCAATTCATCAAACAGGGCTGGAATCGTACACGCCGGCCCCGGATCAATTAAAAACGTCCCTTCTGCTCCACGATACAGCCACGACGAGATAAATTTTGAATAATTTAATTGCTCAATGTCCAAATCTATCAATTCAAGCATGGATACCGATTCCTTAAATTCTTTGGGTGGAATAAAAAAAATCACAAAACCTTATATGGGTAACTTGTAACTTCCCAATAAATCCGAGCAATAACTCCTGGATTCCTGCCTTCGCAG
>JAOZOL010000189.1 GCA_029933295.1 Desulfobacterales bacterium
TGCCGGAAGACATCGCTGAGACAGCAATGAATATTCCTGACAAAAATCTGCGTGAAATTGTTGTCATATTTTATGAAAAGTATATTCATGTCCGGGGAAGGAAGTAGGGGGGACAGCATAAGAAAAGAAGGGGGATATTATCATTTGCCATCGTATTTAGTGCCTTACTCCTGAAAGGCAGTCACTCTTTTCAGCACCCCCTTTTGAGGGATGAAAAAAACAAGAAATTGTCGGGAATACATTCAGGATGTTCGGGCCTGGCCCATAGCGGCACATTCCTCGGAGCGGCACACAATGTGCCGCGAGAATGAGCGAGAGCCATGCCATGCCATGCCATGCCATGCCTGAACATCCTGATACCTTGGATTTGGGTTGTGGGCGTTAAGCCCGCTTTGGGATGGTCTTCCCTATTTTTTATGAGCTTTACGGTTACGTGATTTTCTTGTTTATTACGACAGAAGTTCTGGCGTAAAACAGTAAAACGGATATTTTTATTGTAGGAACAATTATGGAACAGTTAACCAACCTAAAGGCAATTCTCCACTCTAAAAGAGCAAATATCTATTACCTGGAAAAATGTCGGGTCATGCAAAATGGTGGTCGGGTGGTCTATCTGACCGAACAAAAAAAAGGGAAATCATACTGGAATATCCCGATAGCCAACACTACTGTCATTCTTCTGGGTACTGGAACATCTATTACTCAGGCGGCTATGCGAATGTTGGCATCAGCTGGGGTTATGGTCGGCTTTTGTGGTGGCGGCGGTACGCCGCTGTTGGCGGCAACGGAAGTGGAATGGCTCTCTCCGCAAAGTGAATATCGACCGACGGAATATATCCAGGGCTGGATGTCTTTCTGGTTTGATGAAGATAAAAGGCTGGAAGTAGGGAAATATTTTCAGCATTCGAGAATCGAATTTCTCCAAAAGGTATGGGGTAAGGATCGTGATCTGCACCAGGAAGGTTTTTATGCCGATGACGCAGATATTCAGCAGGCATTAACAAAATCGCTTGTCAAGATTGAAAAGTGTTCGGATGTAACGAACCTGCTGTTAACCGAAGCTCAGTTGACGAAAACGTTATATAAAGTTGCGGCAAACCGGACGAAGCAAACTGATTTCGTGCGGGATTTTGATAATGTAGATGATGCCAATGCCTTTCTTAATCACGGCAATTATCTGGCTTACGGTTTGGCGGCCACAACATTATGGGTGTTAGGGATTCCGCACGGTTTTGCAGTGATGCACGGAAAAACCCGGCGCGGGGCGCTGGTTTTTGATGTGGCTGATCTGGTGAAAGATGCCTTAATACTTCCCTGGGCGTTTATCTGCGCCAAAGAGCGGCTTGCAGAACAGGAGTTTCGCCAACAGTGTATCCTGAATTTTACGCAGCATAAAGCCCTTGATTTTATGTTTGACGTAGTCAAGAAAATGAGTCTGGAGGGCCATCAATTATGATGGTTACTTTCATTTCCCAGTGTGAAAAGAGAGCGCTGAACAAAACCCGTCGGGTATTGGATTCTTTCGCCGATCGAATCGGCGACCGGACTTGGCAGACGGTAATTACCGATGAAGGGTTGCAGGCGGTAAGAAAACTTCTCCGGAAAACGGCATCCAAAAACACTGCCGTTGCCTGTCACTGGATACGGAGCCGGAGCCGGAGTGAACTATTGTGGATTGTGGGTAATCGGAGGAAGTTTAATCACGATGGAATCGTCCCGGTGAATACGACCGAGAAAGATATTTTGCATCAAAGTTGGGAAAATGATTGGCATCTTTTGCCACTGATTAAAAATCTGACCGCTTTAGGGGCATTATTACATGATTGGGGTAAATCTACTGGATTGTTTCAGAAGAAATTGGGGAAGAAGTGGAAAACAGCAAAGAGAATCGGAGACCCGTTGCGGCATGAATGGATATCCGTTCTTTTCCTTAGGGTGATTGTTGGTGGTAAAAATGATCATGAGTGGCTGACCTCCTTAATGAAAGGCGATTTGAACGAAAGGTATCTGATTGACTCGGTTAAAAGTTATTGTGGCAAGGAAAAGGTTAGACCTTTGCGTGACCTCCCTCAAGCTGCCGGGATTATTGCGTGGTTGGTTCTTTCTCATCATCGTTTACCTGCTATTGAAGAGTTCAGGGGGAAAAGTTTTGCCGCAACTATGACCGATATTTTTAAGTGGATTTGGCAAGGATGGGGATACGAAAACAGGTATTCTGAAGAAGAGTTCCGGAAAAATCTGACGGGCTGTTTTGAATTTCCCAATGGCCTGCCAAGTGGTTCCGCAGCATGGTTGAAGCAAGTTAAAAAATATGCGGGTCGTTTATTGGAGTGCCTGGATATTTTGAACAGCTCGATTGAAGATGGCAGCTGGCGATCAGTTTTGCATTACTGCCGTTTGTCATTGATGTTGGGCGACCACTATTATTCATCTTTGGAAATTAACAGTAAAAAACGGGAAAAAATCAGTGGATTAGAGTTGTTTGCCAATACAGATCGTAAAACCGGCGAACGGATGCAGACATTGGACGAGCATCTGGTGGGAGTGACAAAACAGGCTGTACGTATAGCGCATATGCTTCCGGTTTTTGAAAACACACAGGCTGAATTGCCGAGAGCTTTTGATGTAAAGGCTTTGCGCCATAAAAGCCCCAAACCATTCAGTTGGCAGGACACCGCTGTAGCTGAAATCAAACATTGGAGAAGTAGGCAGGAAAAATTAAATCATGAACAGTTCGGTTTCTTCGCTGTTAATATGGCAAGTACCGGAAAGGGCAAGACCTTTGCCAATGCCAAAATCATGCGGGCGTTATCCCCGGATGAAGAGAGCTTACGTTATGCGTTGGCACTGGGTTTGCGGACGCTGACGTTACAGACAGGGGATGAATATCGTGAGCGTATCGGTTTGGAAAATGATGAATTGGCGGTATTGATAGGTTCACGCGCAGTTTTGAATTTACATAACAAAAAACAAAAATCAGAAGAAGAAACAGACAGTGTTGGTTCTGAATCGATGGAAGCCTTACTGGAAAATGAGTTATATTTTGAATCAACGATTCCGGATGATTTTTTGCGAACAACATTGAGATCTGAAAAAGATCGTCAATTTTTATATGCTCCGGTGCTTTGCTGTACCATAGATCATTTCATGGGGGCAACCGAAGTCACACGCGGGGGCCGATGGATTTTGCCGGTGTTGCGTTTGATGTCATCTGACCTGGTAATTGATGAAATTGATGATTTTACCGGAGAAGATTTAATTGCAATCGGGCGTTTGATCCATCTGGCAGGAATGCTGGGAAGAAAAGTAATGATTTCGTCAGCAACCATTCCACCGGATATGGCGGAGGGTTACTTTAATGCGTATCAAGCTGGCTGGTCAGTTTTTTCCCGAATGAGGAACCGTCGTCAGAAGGTTGGTTGTGCATGGATTGATGAATTTGGAGCTAAAGTCTCCACAATGGATGGGGGACAGGTAGATTACCGGCAACAGCATCAACTGTTTGTCAAGGGACGGCTGGATCTTTTGCGTAAGGAGATTGTGAAACGGAAAGCCGAAATTATACGATGTGAATTTGACGAAAGCAAGGAAGAAAGCATTGATAATTTTTATTATTCCGTGATCCTGAAATCGATTGTTCAAAAACATCGAGATCATTTTGTTACAGATAATAAATCAGGTAAACAAGTAAGCTTTGGAGTTGTGCGGATGGCTAATATCAAGCCTTGCATTGCACTGACCCGCTATCTTCTGAACGCGGAATGGCCGCATGATGTGGAAATTCGCTGCATGGCGTATCACAGCCAGCAGGTTTTGATTATGCGGAATGCACAGGAGAAACATCTGGACGAGATTTTGAAGCGGAAGACGAATGATTCTGTTTTTGCAAATTTTCTAATCAGATCCCATCTTGAGCGGATCAAAGCCAAAAATGTGATTTTTGTTCTGGTTGCAACGCCGGTGGAAGAAGTGGGACGTGATCATGATTTTGATTGGGCTGTGGTGGAACCGTCGTCATATCGTTCTTTTATTCAGTTGGCAGGTCGTGTTTTACGTCATCGAACATCAAAAAAGGATATTGCGAAGCCAAACATGGCGTTGATGCAGTTTAATCTTAGAGGAATGATGGGGGAAAAGCTTGCATTTTTTCGACCGGGATATGAATCCGATAGTATTCCCCTTGCTACCCATGATCTGTCCTCACTTTTGGATGAAACGTTGCTCAATGAATGTCTGGATGCGGCACTGAGAATTAGCAGAAATAAAGATTTGAGTCCGTATGACAGCTTGGTTGATTTGGAACACTACAGCATTCATCAACGGCTGACTGATTACGAGAAGCTCGGACCGGAGTCAATGCAAGGCTGGCTGAAATTGTGTTGGTGGTTGACTGCGATTCCACAACAGTATGTTCGATTCCGCCAAAGTTATCCGCAGATGATATTGTACTTATACCCAAAAGAAGGCAGTTTTGGTTTTGTCGAAAAAGATTGTTTTGGGATGATATTGCCCAAAGAACGACAATTCGGTATTCGCCATAAGGAAGAACTTACGGAGCTGGAAAGCAAGCGACTATGGATGTTCAGAGATTATGAAGCATTGTTGAAGAGGATTGACGATTCGAATGTTGAGAAAGCTGCATTGATATATGGTGAGCTCAGTTTTCCGACATATGGGGATGACCTTAATAATTTATGCTATACTTATTCGAGCCAGTTTGGGCTAAACAAAAACAGTTGACCATGTTTTGATGTGTTAAGCTGCCTGTGCGGCAGTGTGTGCTCAAAAAAATTAAAATTTTCTAAGCTGCCTGTACGGCAGTGTCATCCACTATAACGATTGCTGATAAATTGTCAAATTGAATTTCATATAATATATCTCAACAAAATTAAAATGGTTGACATATGGCTGCTTTGTGGTTATTTTGTTATGTGTTGCCGCACCTCTTTACTGACAGCATTTTTGAAAGGAGGTAATTCCAATGGCTAAAAAAACAGTTAAAAAGGTTTACAAGGTTGGTCGTGACGCTGGATCTGGAAAATTTATTCCTGTTAAAGAAGCACAACGCCGCAAAAAAACAGCCGTCGTTGAAACTGTGAAACGATAGCACCCTTTAAGAGGTGCGGCGACAAGATATGAATAGCAGGGGTAAAAATAAGGAGGTTAAATGAATCAGGGAATTCAAGAATTTTTAGACGAACGTAAGGAATTATGGCTGGGGAGCAGAGTCAAGAAAAGAATGTCCGATGATGAGGTCGCTG
>JAOZOL010000615.1 GCA_029933295.1 Desulfobacterales bacterium
CTCTACTGCCTGGCACCACCATATCAAAAGAAACCGATCTCTATTTATAGTTTGGCACAGCGTGTTTACGGGCCCAGTTACATCAGTCTGGAATCGGCTTTAAGCTATCATGGCTGGATTCCGGAGGCCGTTTACAGTTGCACCTGTGTCAGTTTCCGTAATGCCAAAGAGTTTACAACCCCGCTGGCTCATTTCAGTTACAAACATGTTCCGCAGCGCATATTCTATTTCGGGGTTGAACGATGTGAAGATGAAAACGGAAATGTTTTTTTTATGGCGTCACCGGCAAAGTCCCTGGCAGACTATGTCTATGTTCATCGTTCAGACTGGTCCGGCATTCAGGAGGCGGTAGAGAGCCTGCGGATTGACGAGCATGATTTAATGTCTGTCAAAGTGCGAGATTTATCTGAATTGATCGAGAATTATAAAAATAACCGGGTCAAGCGGTTTCTGACCCGCTGGCGGGAGAGTTTAAGCGGATGAGCGTTAAAATGATTCAACAACGCCTGCTCTCTTATAATTGCAAAACCGAGATTGAAGAGCAGCAGGCAATTCGGGAAATTACGCAAGAGGTGGTACTGGCGGCATTGGGCCGGGGTGATTTCTTTAAATACGCCCTGTTCCAGGGTGGAACTTGCCTGCGGATTTTTTACGGCTTAAATCGTTTTTCCGAAGACCTGGATTTTATTTTGCGGAAACCGGATGCTGATTTTCACTTAAAACCGCACTTGCGTTGCCTGATTGATGAATTGGCCGCCTACGGATATAATATTGAAATCGTTGATCGAGAAAAGGCGGATTCGACAATCAGGAAAGCCTTTTTGAAAGATGGATCGCTCGGCAAGGTGCTTAATCTCCGCCACGACAAACAGACCGGAACCCCGGCAAAGATCAGAATCAAGCTGGAGGTAGACACCAATCCGCCGTCCGGCAGCGGTTCTGATTTACAATATCTCGATTTTCCGTTTGTCTCTGCGGTAGCGGTGCAAAACAGCTCCAGTCTGTTTGCCGGTAAAATTCACGCTCTGCTTTGTCGGGAGTATATCAAAGGTCGGGACTGGTACGATTTTATCTGGTATTCCAGTCAGAAGATCGACATCAACTACGAATTTCTAACCTCCGCCGTCAACCAATTTGGCCCGTGGCAGAAGCAAAATGTCAAAACCGATAAAGCCTGGGTGGTAAGGGAGTTGGAAAGGAAGATTGTTTCCCTTGATTGGAAACGGGTCAGCGAAGATGTACGCCCCTTTATCCGCTCCAACGAACAGGCTTCGCTGAATTTATGGAGTAAAGAGCTGTTTCTCAGGCAGTTGCGTAAACTGGAGAGCAGAAACTAAT
>JAOZOL010000190.1 GCA_029933295.1 Desulfobacterales bacterium
TCAGGTTTGAATGGGTAAGCATGACGCCTTTGCTGACCCCTGTGGTGCCGCCGGTATAAATTAGTGCGCCCACCTCATCCCACTTACTTTCGTTATTGATGGGGGTTCCCGGCTGTTTGTCAATTAGATCCTTGAATATTTTTACGGTATCGGTGGGGATGATTTTGCGGTACATATCCTTTTTCACCAGCGGGAACAGCTGCTTTTTGGGAAACGGGAGATAGGAATGAATGTGACAGGCAATAATTTTTTCAATTTTTGTCTTCGATTGAATTTTTTCAATTCTGGGAACCAGCAACGTTAGCGTTATAATAATTTTTGAATCCGAATCATTGAGCTGATAAGCCAGCTCCCGCTCGGTATATAAAGGGTTGTTCATTACAGTTGCGGCACCGATTTTAAATATGGCGTAATTGGCAATGATTGCCTGGGGGATATTCGGAAGACAGACGGATACCTTGTCGCCGGGTTTGACGCCCATTGCTTTCAGCGTTCGTGCAAAGGCATTGACAAGTTTTTCGAGCTGTTCATAGGTGATGATTTTTCCCATATAATTTAAGGCAGGATGATCGGGAAAATCTTTTGCAGATTTTGACAACGCTTCTGAAACAGTTATTTTTTCGTAATTTAAACTGTGCTTAACGCCTTTAACGTATGACTTATGCCACAGTTTTGCGTTCATGAGTATCCTCCCTTAACGTTATTAATTGGGGGTTAAATGGGTCATTAAAAATTCTGTTTGTTTTTTGATCGCATCGGTAAAACCCTCACCATTATATATATCAAAGTGTCCAAAGGGGTATTTCACCAGTGTGCTGTTTGGCATTTTGTTTGCTGTTTTTTCAACTGCCCCGGCATCGACTAAGGAGTCGTTTTCAGCAAGCATTACCAGTGCCGGGCATTGGACTTTATGGGCAGACGTAATGGGCCTGTATAAGGCGAATTTGAGAATAATTCTGGCCGGGCATTTATTCTCCCATGCGCTGTCTTTAGGTACAATTGATGAATAGCCGGGGTATGATTCCGGGGTGTTCATAATGGCAAATTCATTCGGGTGACTGATCACTTTAACATAATGGGGAGTCCGGAACATAATAATTCGCGCAAGGTCATGCAGGGCATGGGGGGCTGCCTGTGCAAGAAATTTGAATCCAAGCTTGAATGTTGTCGATATGGCGTCAACAAAGGGCACCTGGGCAATAATTGCGGCAATCTCATGGTCTTTCGCAGCAGTTACTATAACATGACCACCGCTGAAAGAGCTGCCCCATAGCGCTATTTTGTTTTTATTGATATTCGACAGGGACCGGACATGGCCAATGGCGGCCTGCCAGTCCTGAATATGCCGTCCTTGATCAACATAATTTCGAGGTTCACCGTCGCTGTCTCCGAAACAACGATAGTCGAACAGATACACCGCCAATCCGTGAGATGCGAAATGATCCGCATAGGCCGGCAATCCGAATGTTCGTTCCGCTGCAAACCCGTGGGCCATGATGACAATGGGAGGGTTTTGAACATCCTTTGGCAAATAAAGCTCACCACTGCAGCGGATATGTTTGCTTGTAAAATCAGAAGTTATTTTTGTAAACGTATGGTTCTCTTTCGGGCTCATTTTTCTCCTTTTAGTGTTCGAGAAAATAAATCAATGACGGCATTAAACCTCATTGATTTTGCGGGAGATCGGCAGGCTTAGGCTGAATGTCGACCCAAGCCCTTCCTGGGATTCAAATTCAATGAATCCGTCATGGGCTTCGATAATTTTTTTGGCAATGGCAAGCCCGAGTCCTGTACTTGTTTCGCCCGCAGTCGGCTGAATACTGAGTCGATGAAATTCGCTGAAGAGCAGGTGCTGCTCTTCGGCCGGGATGCCTGGCCCTTCATCGCTGACGCTGAATTTAACGGTGTTTTCATCCTGATGGAGATTTAAATAGACACTGGAACCGATGGGCGCGAATTTAATGGCATTGCTGATAAGGTTATCCACCGCCTGACCGAGGCGTTGTGGGTCGAATAAAATTTCCGGTGTGTTCGATAGTTCTTTGTGAATTGTTATATGTTTTTTTGTTGCCTGCAGACTGAGTAACCGGATTCTTTCTATGATTAATTTGTTTAATGACCCTTGTTTTTGAGAAATTTTCAGTTTTCCACTTTCAATGCGGGAAATGTCGAGAAGGTCATTAATCATTGCCAGCATATTTCTGCTGGTAGAATGAATAATGTGCAGGAATTCACGTTGTTCTTCGGTTAAATCCTTTGAATCTTTGAGCAGAAGTTCGGAAAATCCCCTTATGGAAATAACAGGATTTCTAAGATCATGGGCGGCGATGCCTATGAACTGATTTTTTCTTTCATTGTTTACGGAAAGTTCTTTTTGTTTTTCTTTGAGTTTTTGTTCAAGTTCGACAATCCGTTTACCTACCTTAATTCGTGCGATAAGCTCTTGAAAATTTACAGGTTTTGTTATATATTCATCAACTCCGGCCTCAAACCCTTCAAGTAATTCATTTTTTTCGGTTTTTGCGGTGAGCATAATGATAAACACATAACTTGTTTCCATTTTTTTCCTGATTTTCCGGCATACTTCAATGCCGGTCATGCCGGGCAGCATCCAGTCAAGGACGGCAATATTTATTTGCTGGTCTATCATTGAGGTGAACGCTTCAATGCCATTTGAGGCCTCAAAAACATTAAAACCTTTTTTTTTCATGCACTCGGCTACCATTTTCCGGGTAGCCGCATCATCTTCCGCGATAAGAATATTCATGAGCTTGTTCGCTTCCAAATAACTCATCTGCAACCGATTGAAATGATTGATAAGTTATTTTTATCATACAGTGGTGATTCATTACCATAAAAATCTTTTTATTAGGTAGAAAGCATTTTTTTGATTTCGTTAAGGGTTGTCAACCCCCTGAGTATTTTTTTAATACCGTCATATTCTTTGTTTTGGAATCCAAGTTGCCTGGTTTTTATTTTAATGTCAGCCATTGCGACATCATTTCCGGCCAATTTTTGCAATTCATCATCGATAATTATTAATTCCTGAATACCGATCTGACCGAAAAATCCGCTATGTCTGCAATAGGGACAACCGATTTCACGAAAAGCGGAAACTTCTGTTTTCCCATCCCAGATGAATATGTTTGTAATCTCTTCGGGTGACAAAAGATACTTTTTTTTGCAATGGTCGCATAAACGCCGGACAAACTGCTGGTTTAATATTCCGGATAAGACTGATCCCATGTCCAGTTTCATGATTTGATCCATGGCATCAAATGCATCCTTTGACTCAATTCCGGCAATGATAAATTGTCCTGATTTGACAGTGTGGCGGATGATTCCGGCTATTTCAGGATCATTGATATTCTGGATGTAAATCGCATTTGGATGTTTTTTTAAACAGGTGTTTAGCACTGTTTTCCGGTCAAACCCGGCTTTTGGATTCACCTGATACTGTTCGATATCCTTTAAAAGCCTTTTAACAGCGTTTTCCACCGTTATTATTTTCTTAATGCCGCGTGCCTGCAGTTCTTTAAGAATCGAATACGCCAGGGTGCTTTTTCCTGATTCTGGCGGTCCGGATACCAGAAAAAGCCCTTTTAATGAGGTTATCGAATTAATGAGCTGTTTAATGTTCCTGGTTGATATGTATTGCCCGGTCAGTGCCGGAATTTTGGGGAGTACCACCCGATCCATTAATTTTAAAAATATTTTTTCACCTGCCTCCGTGGGCAGACATAGAAATTGGATATCAATTTTTTTCCTGGGCGTGGGAAACAGAATCCGACTATATTGCGCCTCCTTTTTGGGGCCCGTATCTATTTTTGCCATTTGTTTTAATTTGGCCAAAAGCTTATGATATACGAATAGATCAATTTTCAGCTGTTCATGTAATGTTTCATTTATAATAAAGTAGATGGCTGCAAAGTCATTGCCCGGTTTAATCTGGATTTCGCTGGCATTCTCAGTAATCCCGTATAAAATAAGACTTACATGAAATTGGTTGCCTGCTTCTTTTCCGGCAATTTTTTGTAATTTTTTTTCGGTAATGGGATCTTCCACGTCAAAAATTTTACTGGTTGAAATTTTTGAAAAAAATTCAAACAAGGCGGTGTTTGTCTGATAATGGGTTTCAATGGCCCATTCAATGTCCTGGGGCAAGGCAAATACCAGGTTCACCGGATAATTGACGATGTGTTCAATTTCTTTTTTGATTTGCTTATTATTAGGGGTCGGGGTTGCCACAGTGACGATGTTTCCCATTTGATAAACCGGGATTGCATAAAGCTGCCTGGCTAACCGTTCTGGGAATTTTCGTATCACATGGGGCTGGAATAAAGATTTTTCAAGATCCACATGAGCAATGCCGATGGAATCACACCAGAGTTGGCATAATTTTCTTTTCGTGGCCACACCGCTTTGAATCAGGGTTGACAGCACATCCAAGGCATTGCCTTCCAGTTCCTCAAGCAAATCATTTACAAACCCGCTATGGATGATTTGTTTTTCTTCCAGTAATTTAAAGAAAAGCGGGTTTTCAATTTTTGGAGGCGTCATGGCTGTCGGGATGTTTAGGGTTAAGTACGTTTTTCTTTCGTTTGTTTGAGATTGTTAATCATCAGTTCGGTGATGATTTCCTGAGGAATGTTTTTTCCCTGGCTCACATCTTTATCCTGCTCATTTTCATCTTCTTCGATTTCTGTGAGCATTTGATTTAGGTCATATTTTTCTTTGAGAATCATAATAAAAAATTATTGCAGGGAAGATTTATAAGCACTCCATGTCTGTTTGATGACTTCTCTCATTTTATCAATAGGGAGATCTTTTCGAATAAAGCCGGTAGCACCGAGTTTGATACAGTCTTCGACGGTTTCACTGTCGGTGAGAGAGGTGAGCATGATGATAAAGGTATTGGGGAATCTTTTTCTGATTTCCGCCAGCGCCTTTTTTCCCGATTTGATCGGCATGTTTATATCTAGAAGCAACATGGTTGGTTTTAGCTTGTAATACAACGAAACCGCGTCTTTACCGTTGTTTGTTTCACCGACAATTTCACAGTTCATGCTTTTTACGACTGTTTTTATAAGCGTTCTCACATGATCTTCATCTTCGACAATCATAACGCGGATTTTTTTTTTCTGTTTCATCGCGTATTGCTTTTATGTGTTAAATATGAAATTGACGATTATGGTATATAGCTCAATTCAATTACAAATGCAACTGATTATCATTGACGGGCCCATAAAAAGCTT
>JAOZOL010000191.1 GCA_029933295.1 Desulfobacterales bacterium
GACGTTACCAAACCTCGCATCTGGCTGAAGATCAGTATGAACCCGGTTCACAGGGGCAGGTGCTAAAAAATCGGCGAAGAATCACGTCCCCCGAAAAAATGGCCCGGCTTGAAACCGAGCTGCTTTACGAGCTTACCGACCAGTTGGTGGACGAACTCGACCAGCAAAAGCGTTTTACGGCTGATGACATCTGTCAATGGCATCGCCGATGGCTGGGATCGGTATATGAATGGGCCGGCCAATATCGCCAGGTGATGATCAGCAAAGGAGGCTTTCCTTTTGCCGCCCCGGCGCACATTCCCCGATTAATGGCCGATTTTGAACAAAACTTCCTGGCCCGATATACTCCCTGTAATTTCCCGTCAAAAGAAAAAATCACCACCGCTCTGGCAACCACCCATGTCGAGCTTGTCCTGATTCACCCCTTCCGGGAGGGCAACGGCAGGATAGCCCGTTTGCTGGCCACTTTGATGGCTTTGCAGGCCGGGTTGCCGTTTCTCGATTTCAGTATTTTGGCCGGAAATTGCCAGCAGCAATATTTTGCCGCTGTCCAAATGGGCCTGGAACGCCATTACGACGCTATGGAAAAAATCTTTGCGGAAATTATTCGGCGGTCTCTGGAGAAGTTTGGGAAATAGCTTGGGGTTTGCTTTTTCTCTGCAGATATTCGGCCACCACCTGTCTGGCCGCAATACCTTCAACAGCGGAGGATGAACAAACCGAAACTATCAGACCATGCTGACGTTTGGTTTTATCTTTGAGGTAGGGATTCGTCTGGCTGAGGGGTTTTGTTTTCATTTTCATAGCTTGTAATATAACACAACCCGGGGAAATTTTCATCATAATTTATCATTGTATCCCGTCATGATTTTCACCATCACTTCCAGGGAAATCGGGCAACCATGATCAACCGCTTTTCATCCCGTCGTCAGCTACTGAGCCCTTCTTTCATTCAAAAAAAACTGAAAGGGGCGGTCAGCTATGATCGGATCGCGGGTTTCTTTCGTTCTTCGTTGTTGGAAGTTGCCGGCGAACAGCTTGAAACGATAGCGGGAAAAATCAGGGTGGTCTGCAACTCGGACATCGATCGGCGTGATGTCGGCACGGCGAAAGCCGCCCAGATGGCCATGCGGAAATCCTGGTGTGCTGGCGAGCCGGAGAAACTGGGGGAAGGCAGCAAAAACCGTTTCGCCCGTCTCTATGAACTGCTGGCCAGCGGGAAACTGGAGGTCCGGGTGCTACCGGATGATACTTTCGGGCTCATTCATGGCAAGGCAGGGGTTATTCGCTACCAGAACGGCCGCCAAACCTGTTTCATGGGCAGTGTCAATGAAAGCTTGAGCGGTTGGAAACTCAATTATGAACTGGTCTGGGAAGACGATTCGGCGGCGGCGGTTGCCTGGGTCCAGGAAGAATTCGATGCCCTCTGGTATCATCCCGAGGCCATTCCTTTAAGCGATTTTGTCATTAAAGATATTCAGCGCCTGGCCCTCCGGGAGGAAGTGCCGGTGGCGGCCTGGAAGGATGATCCCGAGGGAAATCCCGCCGCAGGGGTGGTAGAGACGCCGGTCTACCGGGCCAATTATGGTTTATGGGCGCACCAGAAATATTTTATCAGACTGGCTTACGAAGCCCACAAGCTGGGCGGTGCCCGTTTTGTATTGGCGGATCAAGTAGGGCTGGGGAAAACGGTTCAACTGGCCTTGAGCGCCATGTTGATGGTGCTGCAAGGAGAAAAACCGGTACTGGTCATCGCCCCAAAATCGCTGACCATGCAATGGCAGGATGAACTGCGCGACCTGCTTGCCATTCCCGCCGCGGTCTGGACCGGCAGGGAGTGGTTGGATGAACAAGGTATCATTCATCCAGCGACAGGCCCGGAATCGATAAAAAAGTGTCCTCGGCGGATCGGCATTGTTTCGCAAGGATTGATAACCGCCGGATCAGAAGTCACTGAGTATCTTGAGCAGATGAAATTCGAGTGCGTCATCGTTGATGAAGCCCATCGAGCCCGGCGTAAAAAAGTTAATGAACAAAGTGTACTTGAACCGGCTGATCCGAATAATCTGATGCGTTTTCTTTGGCAGATCAGCAACCAGACCAAAAGCCTGCTTTTGGCAACGGCCACCCCGGTGCAGTTACATCCCATTGAAGCCTGGGACCTGCTCGACATCCTGGCCCGGGGAAGCGACGAAGTTCTCGGGAATATAATCAGCCGGTGGCGGAAGCCAGCGGAAGCTATTCCCATTGTGATGGGAGAGGAGGAAATTCCGACTGAACTGGGAGAAGCCTGGAGATGGATGAGAAATCCCCTGCCACCGGTCGCTGAAGGACGGAATTTCAGGTATCTACGCCGAAAACTAGGAATGAAGGATGACGATTATATTGCTCCCGGAGACAGCCTGGAATATTTGCGTCCCCCCGAAATTACCCGCCTGAAAAGTATTATTCCGGATTTTGGTCGGCAACATAATCCTTTTATTCGACACATCATTCGCCGCACCCGAGATTTTCTCGAAAAAACCATTGATCCCGCTACCGGAGAACCCTATTTGAAGCCGGTGCGGGTGAAGCTTTTCGGTGAAGAATCTAGTGAAGCCATTCCCTTGCCGGCCTATCTTCATGATGCATATCAAGCAGCAGAAGAATTTTGCGGTTTGTTAAGTCAGCGGGTACGTGGTGCCGGATTTTTGAAAACTTTGCTTTTGCGGCGGATTGGCAGCACTATTTATGCCGGTCGCCGGACCACGGAAAAAATGCTTACCGAATGGGGACAAGAAGAATGTTTTACCAGTCCAACGTTATTTGAGGAAGATGATGATGTTATGTTGCGGTCTGTCAATACCGAAAACATGAAGGATTTGACTCCCAACGAAAAGCTGGTGTTGGAACGCTGCTTGAAAGCCCTGGACGCCAACCAGGATCAGGACCCTAAATATCATCAAGTGGTTGAATATCTGGTAACCAAAGGCTGGCTGGGGATGGGGTGTATTGTTTTTTCCCAGTATTTCGATTCTATCTGGTGGCTCGCCGAACAGCTTTCCCAAGAACTTCCCGATGAGAAAATCGGAATCTATGCCGGCGGGACTAATTCCGGCATTATGCAGACAGGGTTGTTCAAAAAAATAAGCCGGGACAACTTGAAGCTGAAAATAAGCACGGGGGAAATTCGCCTTTTATTGGGTACCGATGCAGCCAGTGAAGGCCTGAATCTACAGCGTTTGGGGGCACTGATCAACCTTGATTTACCTTGGAATCCGACGCGGCTTGAGCAAAGGAAAGGAAGAATTCAAAGAATTGGCCAGGTACGTGACGAAATTTACGTTTATAACATGCGCTACCTGGGATCAGTTGAAGATCGGGTTCATGAACTGCTTTCAAGCCGCCTGGAGGATATCCACGGTCTTTTCGGCCAGATTCCTGATGTGCTGGAGGATGTCTGGATTGAAGTTGCCAACGGAGAAGTGGCAGAAGCTAAAAAACTGATTGAGTCCATCCATCCCAAACATCCTTTCGATGAGAAATACAACCGGGTGGAAGACATCGATTGGGAAAGCTGTGCCACAGTACTGGAGGAAAGCGACAAGCTGGAGATTTTGAGCAAGGGATGGTGAAGAGATATTTGCAATGTATTATAGCTTAAATCAACTTTCTGACTTGCGATAAATCGCTATAATAATAGTTTAACCTGTTGAAATAATTGATTAATAGTTTGAAAAGCCCTTTACCCTATGATATATTGGTTTTGGAAAAAACCTCAATAAAATCAAAGGGAAAGGGCTAAAATGGATACTAGCAAACAATTTGAAAAACAGCAAGAAGCAAAACACCTGCAGAGCAGAATTTCCTTGTTTATCAACGATTTTCAAATAGGGACAATGCTCAATTTGAGCGGGATCAGGAAATTGAGAGGTGCCTCGCCACTTGCTTTGTTTATGGCAATATTTTTGTTGCCTTTTGAGGGAAACAATTTTTTTCAGGGTATCGTCAAGAACAAGGCTCTGCCATTTAAAAAAGATGCTGCCTATGATTTGTTGAAAAATCCTTGCCACAACTGGCGTAAGTTTATGCTGATTCTGGTCATCAAGGTGATCAATTTTTTCAACCGGCTGACAGATGAAAAAAGAGAAAAAGTTCTTATCATTGATGACAGCACCTATGATCGCTCCCGGTCGAAAGCAGTCGAATTGCTGGCCTGGATTTTTGACCACAACAGCCGAAAAAGTCTCAAAGGTTTTAAGCTGTTGACTCTCGGGTGGTCTGATGGAGCAAGTTTTCTGCCATTGGATTTTGTCCTCTGTTCTTCTGCCAAAGCCGGTAAAAGGATTCAGGGGATCACGAAAGAGTTGGATAAACGAACATGTGGTTATAAGCGCAGACTGGAGGCGATGACTAAATCTACAGAACACCTTGAAGTTATGATTCAGCGTGTTCTGGGCCTTGGTCTTAAAGCCGACTACATTCTTATGGATAGTTGGTTTAGTTTTCCCATTATACTTGCCAAACTCGGGCAGCATTTGCCGGTGATTTGCATGGGTAAAAATATGCCCAAAGTATTTTACCACCACAACAATGCCTGGCTGACGTTGGGTTCTCTGTATGCAAAGCTGAGAAAGCGTCCTGGAAAAGCGAAAATTCTTGCCAGCACAGTCGTGGAAACCAGGCAAGGACAGAAAGTGAAAATCGTTTTCGTGCGTCATCGTCACAAAAGGGATTGGTTGGCAATTTTGTCTACAAAAACTGACTTGCCAGATGAAGAGATTGTTAGGATTTATGGAAAAAGGTGGGACATCGAGGTTTTTTTCAAAATGGAAAAGCACCACTTGAACTTGGAAAAAGAAGTTCAGTTGCGAGACTATGATGGGATGATTGGCCATATCACTATCACTATGATACGTTACATTTTTTTGGCTTTTGAACAACGATGTCATGATGATCCGAGAACTATTGGTGACTTATTTTTTGCCTGCAGCGATGAGATAGATGATCTATCTTTAGCTGAGGCATTGCAAAGGCTGCTAGCTCTTGCGTTGGATAAAGTTCGCAGCTCTGGAGAATTTGTTGAAGCCGCAATTTTGGCAATGATTGATGCAATTATGGGGGCAGCAATCGACTTTATTAAAACAAGCAGAAACTTATTGGAAAATAGTATCGTAACTTCAATACTTTAACTCAAATCAGAAAGTTGAGTTACGTTGAAAAAACTTTTTGTCCACGATGTGTTGGTCCAAGAAGCTCTATGATCGCCATCCC
>JAOZOL010000616.1 GCA_029933295.1 Desulfobacterales bacterium
TCGTAAAAACGTATATCAACGAACCGTGGTGAAAATCGCTCAAAAGGCCGGCTGAGACTATCCCCCCATCGCCTTCATCATCATGGGCAGGGCCACAAAGGTACCGATACCGGAGCCCAGATTGGTGAAAACCACCACCAGAAGAATCCGGGTCACCTTGTTGCGCCAGAAGCCCCGGGCAGACAGGATGTCCTCAGGAAGGGCCTCTAAATCCCTGACTTTGGGTTTTCGGGCGACCGCCTCAACAAGTCCTGATACCCATCCTGCCGCAATCATCGGGTTTAATGAGGTCAGGGGGGCGGCAAAGACCGCCGATAATATGGTCAATGGATGACCAAACGCGATAATCGCACCAATTCCGGCAAATACCCCGTTAACGACGACCCACCAGACAACCATGTCTTTTCCAGCATCCACGCCGCCGTGGAAAAATCCAAAAATGACCAAAAGAACAATGGCTGCCGGAATTAACCATTTTAAAATACCGCCGATTTTCCCTTTTGGCGGCAGGACCTCCAGGGGCGCTATATCGATATCTTCATTGATGTACTGCCGGATTCCGGGGACATGACCGGCCCCGACCACGGCCACGATTTTTTTACCGGGCGCTGTTTTTATCTTTTGTGCAAGATATTGATCCCGTTCATCAATGAGTATTTTCCGCAAGGATGGATGGGATTTTTCAACTTCCGATAAAATAGACTCTAGCATATCCGCCTGTTTCATCTCTTCGATGTCTTTTTCATCAATCTCTTCCACCCCGCCCATGGAAAGCATGAGTTGAAATATCAGTTTTAGTTTGCTCCAGAATCCCGTACTGCGCCATGTCCTGGAAAGGGTAATTGTAATATCCCGGTCTGCCAGGCATATTTCCGCACCTGCGGCCTCCCCGACATCAATCGCCCGGATCATCTCTTCACCCGGCTTGACACCCAGTTTTTCTCCGATCCGTTTTTGAAACGATGTCAGAAGCAGGTTGGAAAGCAGCAGAAACGACTTTTTTTCCTTTATTACCTTGATAATATCCATCTCCAGCCATTGATCCTTTTTTCGGATCGACTGAAATCTGGATTGACATAACTCCACACAAACCGTATCCGGCTGTTCATCTTTTATTACTGATTCGACCAGCTCAACGCTTTCTTTTGAGACATGCGCTGTCCCGACCAGTATAATTTCCTTATCATCAATATGTATTCGTGGAATATCTTCATTTGCGGCTACAAAATTCATTTATAATTATATCCTTATTAAAATTTAGTAAAATGATGGAATATTAATACCTGAATTTTGCACGAGTCGGAGGCTTCCATATGCAAGGCATTTAACG
>JAOZOL010000617.1 GCA_029933295.1 Desulfobacterales bacterium
AAAATCTGGTCTGTAACTTCAAAGTTAGCCGCCATCCCAAGATGCATGGCCGGCATATAGATCCGATTCTTTATCTCAAGCTGGTTGATGACGATGGGTTCAAACAATAAATCCTTCATTACGTCTCCTTTAATTTACCACAGAGTTCACAGAGGAAAAACAGCCGTTCTCTGTGAACTCTGTGCTCTCTGTGGTAAAAATAAGTTTTCTATAGCCGTAGTCGAATATTTACTTGCGAGAGGCTTTAAGATGTTGATTTTTATAAAGAAAACCCAAGTCAGAAAGTTGTGTCATTAATGATAGCTGTCCACTCATTTTGCAAAGGTTCATTCTCATAAAACGAACGGGAAGCTGAAAACCCGCCGGAGTCCATTATTTTGGGACTCTTTTCCGGCTCAACCTCAAGTGTCCCGCAGGCCCCATCAACATGACTAAGATAAAAGATCTCGCGATACTTGTTAACATGAAGATAGCCCCATTTGTCTCGATTATTTTTAAACAAAATTTTCCAGACATGGTCTGAAGCTGAAAGCGTATAATCAAATTTATGGAGTTCTTTAAGAAACTGATCGAGACGTTCTTCTAATAGCATTTTGACACCTGTTGGCGTTTCTGCTGCCGGGCCGCTGACATTAAGGCTTTCGGTATTTAAATTGGGGGGCCGACCCCGTTTTGACTTCAATTGCATTACTTCAGGATCTGATTATATTTTGCTTTAAATATCAAATATTTAACTCCGTTTTGTGGTTGCTGAAAAAATTCTCACCCCCTACGCCTCGACCAAGGTAATCTCTTGCGGGGTCAGGTCAAAGAGGCCATAAACCGCATGGTTAAGCTCAGCTTCGTGTTGGGTGATTTGCTGGTTGAGAATGGAAATTTTCGCCTGCTCGCCCTCCAGATAGTCTTGCCAGTCGTTACGTTCCGCCAGTGGGATAGAGCTTTTGAATTGGCTTTTTATCTGCTTTTGGAAACTGGCAAAATCGAGCAGCCACCAGCTCTTTAGTTTATTGTTCAGCTTGGCCTCTCGTTCCGGCGGACAAAGATCGGGAAGGCGGCGGCGGAAGTTATTTTCGATAGCGTAGCGCTGTTCGGACAACTCCTGACACATCTAAATGAAATTTTTCAGAATCCGTTATGTCTGGATAAAAGATTTTTGTTTTTTCAAATTCTTCATAATAGGCAACGGTATCCTGTATTTCATACCATTGATAAGGCCCGGCTTTCCGACCAGGCCATTTGTCATTTTTTGGCCAACTTTTTGGTTTCGGTTCAAGCTGTTCTCGGAACTGTTCAAGATAATTCAGCACCGCCGGATATTGTTCAATACCAG